>NZ_AENV01000001.1:0-47948 GCF_000183625.1 Selenomonas sp. oral taxon 137 str. F0430 | reverse complement strand
AACGTCTTTCTTGCCTTTCAGATCATATCCGAGGATCACATATACCGCTTGATCAGATACGCCTTTGTCACCGCGCATTGAAACATAGATACAGTCAACGAAGACAAATGGATAAAATGCCTTGAGCGGTCGATTTTGCCATTCATGCAGCTCGTCAAGCACACTGTCTGTAATATGCGAGATTTGCTCAGCACTGAGCATAAAGCCATAGATGTCATCGATGGTGGAGGAGATGTCTCGCTGACTCATTCCTCTGGCATACATCGCGAGGACTTTTCCTTCAATGGACGAAACGTCCGTCTGTCTTTTGGGAACGATTTGCGGTGTAAAAGAGCCGTCACGGTCTCTTGGGACGCTGATGGGAACCTCGCCTGCTGAGGTTTTGAGGACTTTGGGGGTATATCCGTTGCGGCGATTTGCTGTATCCTTTTCGCTGCGCTCGTTGCTCATGTAACCGAGATGGTTTTCCATCTCGCCGTTGAGCATGGCTTCAAACATGGGACCGAAGATTTCTTTGAGGGCGTTTTGCATGTCTTCTACACTCTTGGGCTGATACTCTTCGATAATTGCCTTAGCGAGCGTTGCACCGCGCCGTGGGAGCCTCTTTGACATAAGGGTTCCTCCTTAGTTTTTGACTTCCCCTCACCGGGAGTGTTCCTAAGCTGTCTTCCTACTTACACAGTTTATTATACACTCCCCGCTTCACCGCGAAGGATTCTCCCTTCGCGCCATAGCCGCACGGGTTGGATGCTCGCACACGGCGATCCACTATGAGCTTAAGCGGGGGACACCCGAACGCCAAGCTGCTCGCGGGCGGTCTCCACAATATACGGCAAGGCGTGGGCAACGGGCTTACCTCGAACATCGAAAGAACTCCAAACGACCGTATAAGCTTGACAGCGCAGGCTGTGCCCCATTCCTGCGTTGGATGACCGAAAGAATCCGTAAGAACAAGTGGTCGAGCGACATGTGCGTCGGGGATGCTAGGGCGAACAAACGGTTCGACGAGGATGGTATCCCATGCACCAAGACGCTTTACAATATGCTGTGGGCGGGTAGGATTCCGCTGACGCTGTTCGATGTCCCGCAAGCGCTCGGACGAAAGTGCAAGCGCAAGCCAAACCGCAAGAACAAGCGCCTGAAAGGGCGTAGCATACAGGAGCGTCCTGCCCTTGTGGACGAAGGCACGGAAATCGGACACTGGGAAGCCGACACCGTTGTCGGATCGCGAAAAGGGCGCGGCGCAGCCGTATTTACCGCTGTGGAAAAGGTGACGCACGACTACATCGCAATCCGCATCTCGGGTCGCACGTGCGCCGGCATTGAAGAAGCCATCGCCCATTTGAAATCGGAATATGGAGAGGACCGTTTCAGCCAAGTGTTCAAGACGATTACCGTTGACAACGGGACAGAGTGCGAGACGTTCACGCAGCTTGAGAGCCTCGGCACGAAGGTGTACTTCGCTCCCCCCTACAGCTCATGGGAACGCCCGCAGAACGAGCGTCACAACGGCATCCTCCGCCAATATATCCCCAAAGGAACGGGCATCGACGGATACAGTGACGAGGACATCCTAAACATAGCGGATGAGATAAACAGCCGCCCTCGTCGAGTGCTCGACTATCAAACACCAGCAGAACTGTTTAACACCTTCTTGGATGAAGTATACGCTATTGAAAATGTTTCTTAATTAAATCACTGTTCAACTTGCTCTTGCAATTCACGGTTAAAAAATAATTATTGATTGCGAAGAAATAACGACGCTAAGCGCGAAAAGCCCACCCTGCCGCAGCCTAAGTGATGCGGTAGTTTCGATGCATAGCTAGGAATTGAGACGAACGCGAGGAAGGCGTAGATGAATCCTACGTCGACGAAGCGTTTGACGAAAATGACGACGCTAGGCGCGAAAATCCCGCATCACGCCTATATACAGAAAAAGACTCCCGACATCCTCGGGAGCCTTTTATTCGCTTCAAATGGAGCTGATTATAGGACTTGAACCTACGACCTGCTCATTACGAATGAGCTGCTCTACCAACTGAGCTAAATCAGCATTGCTAAGTAAGTATATCCAAAAACCCCCATGCTGTCAACCCTGCGCATCAATATTTTTCGATACATCCGCCGAAAATTCAACGTCTCCCTAATGCATTTTTCAACGCGGTTTAATGAACATTTGAAAGAATACGCTTGTAATGAATAGAGAGCGGGGCTTTGCGCCCCATACCCCGGGAGTGAACGATATAATGATACAAAAACTATGCGGCGCTGTCATCGCCGTCTTCTTTGTCCTCTGTCTGCCCCTGCCCTGCCCGGCAGGCGCCGCGGCGAAGATCATCGAGGCGAACGGCGTATACACGATGGGCGACAACGACTCGCCGAAGATCGCGCGCGACGCGGCACGGCAGGAGGCGATGCGCTCCGCCACCGAACAGGCAGGCGTCTACGTCGAGAGCTATACGGAGACGCAGAACCTCACACTCACAAAGGATGAGGTGCGCATGGTCGCGGGCACAGTTCTGCGCGTTTTACAGGAGAAAGCAACGCCGGAACTCATCGGCGACGCATGGCGCTACAGCGTGCACCTCGTCTGCGAGGTGGACACGGCAAAGGTCGATCTCGCATCGCTCGCGTCAAATAAGGCGGAGATCGCGCGTCTCCAGAAGGAGCGCGATGCGCTGAAACAGCAGAACGACGACCTCCTCGCCCGCTACGAACGCGCGCAGGGGACGGAGAAAGCGGCGATCGGTGTCCAGCTCGAGGAGAGCTACACGCTCGGGCGCGTCTTTGACGAGGCGGCGGCGATGATCCAGCGCGGCGAGGAACGCCGTGCGATCGGGGAACTCTCGCATCTCATCGACGATCCGCGCGTCACGGGCAGCCCGCGCGCATACGCCTACTATCTGCGCGGACGCGCCTACTACGAACTGCACAGCGACGATCTCGCCCTCGCGGACTTTTCCTCCGCGGACCGCACCCCGCATACGGACGACCTCTATCCCATCTGGCGCCTCCATCAATACCGCGGGCGCATCTATTACGAGAAAGAACGCTATGACGATGCCGCCGCAGAGCTGCGTCTGGCGTGGGACGCCTCGGACAAGACGGACGACGAACTCTGGATGAACCTGCGGCGTGCCGAACAGCGTGCGGATCAGGAGCGCCGCCATATGGAGCGCGGCGACGGCGGCGCGCGGCGCGGCATCAACTGGACGCAGGTCATCACCGAGATCATCCGGGGATCGATGCAGCAATCGCAGGGGGAGTAAATCATGGGCAAGCGACTGCTCTTTCTGCTTTGCCTGACGCTGGCATCCTTTTGCAGCAGCCCCGCATCTGCCGCGCCGCAGACCATCACCGCCGAGGGTACCTGTATCGTCGGTGACACCGACGCGCCCAAAGACGCCCGCGATACCGCACGCAAAGAGGCGCTGCGCGCGGCGACCGAGCAGGCGGGCGTCTACGTAGAGAGTTATACCGAGGCGAAAAACCTCACCCTCACCAAGGACGAGGTACGCGTTGTTGCGGGCAGTATTCTGAAGGTTCTCCGGGAGGAAGCCATTCCCGAGATCGTCGACGGCAAGACATGGCAGTACCGCGTCCGTCTCACCTGTACCGTGGACACAGACGCGGTGGACGTCGAGTCCCTCGCGCATAAAAAGGAGGAAATCGCGCGTCTCGAGCAGGAGCGCGATGCGCTCCGCGCACAGAACAGTGCGATGCGCCTGCGCGAGCAGGTCGCAAAGAACGCCGCTGACGCCGCGCGCGGATCGCGGCTCGAGGACGCCGTGCCCTACAGCGACATCTTCGACGAGACGCAGCGTCTGATCGATGCGGGCGAATCCGCCGCAGCGGTACAAGAGATCTCGCGGCTCATCGGCGATCCGCGCGTCACGGGCGACGCGCTCGCCTATGCGCACGTCCTGCGCGGGCGCGCGTACTACGAGCTGGGCGACGACGAGAATGCCGTGCGCAGTTTTGCCGCCGCGGACGAGATCACACAAGAGAGTACGGTCTATCCCCTGTGGCGCGGCGATCAGTACTACGGACTCATCTGCGAACGTCACAAGAAATACAAATGGGCCGCCAAATTCCTCCGGCGCGCATGGGAAGCCTCCGACAAAACGGATACAGAACTCGCCACGCAGCTTGAACGCGTCGAAAAGCGCGTCAAAAAACACGGCGGCGCCAATATCATCGGCAATGTGATCGGCGGCATCTTCCGCGGTCTCGGCGCTATAGTAGGAATTGGCTAGTCCATACGGGTCATATGTCCTGAATTTGACACAAATGTTTTTATCATAGTATACTAAGTTTATCATTTTTTTATGATCAATGGGTCGGACTCTCTGCCGGCCAAATGCTTCACTGTACGATTGAAGGAGGATCTTCATGTCTCAGCATTCGATGCGTCGTGCCCTCTCCGTTCTCGCCACCCTAGGAATTCTCTGCGCTCCTCCCCTTCTAATGACCGGCTGTCTTGGCGGGAACTCCGCCGAGAAGGCCGACTCTGCGGTCTCCGGCGTCACATCCATGCTCGCGGGCGACTCCGTGGAGAGCAAGACGGCGGCGCTCGCGCCCTATGTCGAGGCAACGAACAGCTACAACGACAGCGCTGTCACCTTCGCCTTCAGCTATGATCCGAGCCTTCAGAGGATGCGCAGCGGCGAGCAGGTGGATAATATCTCCGTACCGAGCTTTGACCGGCTGCTCGAGGCACTTGAGAAGGCACGTGCGGACAAATCAACCGACGGTGTCTTCAAGGACGTCGACGAAGCCGCCGACGGCGTCATCGCCGTACTGAAAGACCTCGCTCCGCTCGCGCAAAAGATGGACAACTACTACTCAGCCAAGACCTATATGACGGACGGCTACAAAGGCGGCACGGAAATGATCGCCCAGTATCTCCCGCTCTATGACAAGTTCGAAGCCGCCTATCAAAAACTCGACGACGCCGTTTCCGTCCACCACAAGGAACTGCGTACCGCACAGCTCGAGCAGATGCGCAAAGACGGCAAACCCAACGCCGCGAACTTCATCGAAGCAACCATGAAGGTGCGCGACCTCGTCGATATGCTCGACCATGAACCGGTTGATCAGGCGGCGGCGGAGGCAAAGATCGGCGAGATCACGAACCTCGTCGGACAGCTCCCCGATACGAGCGAGACCAAGTCGTACAAGCGTGACGTCAATACCTTCATCGGTACGTTCCGCAGCTACCTTGCAGGCAAGGAAAAGAGCAATGAGGTCATCGACGACTTCAACGACACTGTGAACACCTCCAACCGCGTCGACCTGAACGAACTCGACGGTGGGAAGAAGTAACACACCTGCGAAAACAAAATCCAAAAGAGACGACCGCACTGCATTCGGCGCAGTGCGGTCGTCTTTTTTGCACAGTAAAAACCCCGGCGATGCTTACCGCCGGGGTTCTCTCTATGCGCCGAAGCGCTTTTTGGATTAGGCGAGCGCCTGCGTCTCAACGGTCTGCACCTCGATCTCCTTAATAGAGACCGGATATGCCGTGCCGGAGACGATCGCCTTCTTGTCAATGACGTTCTGGAGACAGCTCGTGACCTCCGCCTTCGTGAGATCGTCCTTCGGGTCGGCAAGGCTCATCGTAATGGTCTTGCCGCTCGTGAGTCCGAGCGTCATGCGCAGCTTCTTCGTTTCCATCGTGCGTTCCTCCTTTCTTCTCATTCATTGTTCGGTCAACCCTCGAGGACTGCCGAATCCGTGCGCGTTACGGTTCCGAGACCGTGCTTTTGCAGCCCCGCGAAGCCCTTGCCGATGGCGAGTGCATCCTCGTCGGTCAGCGCAGGCGCGATGTTGCCGATTGAGCGGTTCGCGTAGGTGTTCTTGCCCGTCGCGTCAACGCCCGTTGCAACCTTCAGCGTGAGTCTGCTCGTCGCATTCTTGCGTGCCATGGAAATCAACTCCTTTCTCTTCGTTCTCGTAAGCCTTACACCCGTGTAACTGCCGGCGCTCAAAAAAAGAGGAGTCGTTGTTAAAAATTTTCTTTACATAAGAACATATTTTCTATATAATATCAATCAGAAAGAAACAGGTGATCCAATATACATGTGCTCGCCGCAGTATGATCTCGCCAATCGTGCGCGGCAGCCGGAGAAAGGAGATCCGAATATGAATTTTTCCAAAAGAGAAAAACTGATGCAGTGCCTGCCCCCGGCGGCGGACATTCTGGCAGTCGTTCCGGTGACGGGTGCAGACGGCGGAAACCAAACGCACATCTACCCCGTCGCGGGCGGCAGTTTTCCTCTCATCGCCGCGGCAGAATATGTGCTCTCCTGTTTGGCGGAGCGCGAAGACAAGGATCTGCGGCTCATCCGCCGCAACGCGGGGCGCCAACTCGCACGGCGGCGCAACATCCCGCTGCCCATCGACATCGGCTGCGTCCTCATCCCCGTGATGATGCGCCCCGTGGACGGGCGGCGCGGCACGCTCGGGTATATCAATATTTCACACGACCATGTGATCGCGCCGGGCAAGGAACAAGGCGCGGACATCCTGCTGCTCAGCGGCGACGTTGTGCGCGCGCTTTGGCAGGCATCCACCATCGTACAGATGCGGAACGAAGCGCGCGGCGTCCACTGGAAGATGATCGTCACGGAGCGCCGCCGACTCTCTGTCGCAGAGGAATATGCCTGTACCGGCACACTGCATTGAATCCTGTACGGCGCCGCGTCCAATACGACAGGAAACGCTTGCATTTTTCTCACCTCCATTGTATGATAACGATACATAACACCGGAGGATACAATATGCAGATTTCAAGTCGATTTACCATTGCCGTGCACATTCTCATCTGTATTGACGTCTTTGGCGATACGGAAACCGAGACCAGCGAGTCCCTTTCGGGGAGCATCGGCGCGCATCCCGTCGTCATCCGCCGCATCCTCGGACAGCTGCGCCGCGCGGGTCTGATCCGCGTCATGCGCGGGCGCGAAGGCGGTGCATACCTCGTGCGCCCACTCTCCGAGATCACGCTCGCGGATGTCTTTCACGCGGTCGAGAGCCTTGGGGGAGACACGCTGTTCAGCTTCCACGAGAACCCGAACCCCGCCTGCCCCGTCGGACGCAGCATCCACGATGTCCTCGACAACCGGCTTGCGGGCATCCAGCGCGCCATGGAGCGCACCATGGAGGGGATGACGCTCGCGGACATCGCAGAGGATGCGCGGCAGGAGATAAAGCGCACGGCGCAGGCGTAACCAAATGAAGTGGATCAGCCACATAACGCTCTCCGGAGTGGTCGCCTACGCGGCAACGCAGGATCCGCTCCCTGCTGCGGCTGCAGCTGTCGGCGCTGTCTTCCCCGACAAAGTGGAGGGGACGCCCGGCTCCGTCGGCTGGAAGTCGTGGCGCAGCCGCCACCGCGGATGGTCGCACTGGCCGATGCTCTACATCGCCCTTCTCGGCATACTATCGCACACATCGGGATATTTCTTCTACGATGCCGCTTTTTTCTCCATCCTTCGCTGGATGCTGCTCGGCGCGCTCATGCACATCGCCGAGGATGCCGTCTGCGGCAAAGTCCCGTTCCTCCTGCCGTCCCAAAAAATCGGTGTACGTCTCTTCACCGTCGGCTCCTTCCGCGAGTATCTCTTTGTGCTCGGGTGTATCGCGCTTGTGTATGCCGCCTCCACTCTCCACGGCGATCTCTAAGCGCATGAATAACCTTATTATGATATAAAAATTCCCGCACAGACGCGATCTGTGCGGGGATTTTTTCCCCATCGTCCGTACTGCGTCTTTGCCGGCTATGCTATAATGGCAGTAATATAGACGCCAACACAGGGGGATCCTATGGAACAAAAAATTTACTGCCGGAGAGCAGCCGATTTTTCAACAAATTATTGCTCGTGCTCCTCTTATCCATTGCATTCGCCGCAGCCGTCAATCACTATGAGGCGACCGCCCTCGTACTGCGCTCTATCCTGCAAGTGTTCTATCCAATCTTTGTGGGCGTCGCCTTTGCCTTCGTCCTGAGCATTCCGCAGGAGGCGTTAGAGAAGATTCTCGGCCGGCATCGGCAAATGCGGTCACATGCAAGAAGCATTTCGATTGCGCTCTCACTGACGGGCGGCATCATCATGCTCTTTCTCTTCGCAAACGCCTTTATTCCGCAATTCATTCAAACACTGCGCGGTTTTGGAACGGCACTGCCGGAGGCGCTGCATGAGGTCGCGGCGGCGCTCAGCGGCGTTCCTACGCTGCAAAAATACGTCGTTGAACTCGAGTCTGTGGACTGGAACCAAATGATGCAGCGCGTGCAGGAATATCTCGCGAGCGGGCAGACAGAAGCAGTCTACAGCGCCGTCCACACGACCGCAGAGTTTGTCACAATGATGGTCGAGACGTTCGTCGGCATTATCCTCGGCATCTATTTCCTCGGTGCAAAGGAAATGCTCACGCGGCAGATGCGGCAAATGCTCTATGCCTTCTGCACACGAAAAAATGCCGACCACATCGCACATATCGGCGGCGTTTTCCGGCAAAAATTTTATGCGTTCGTCTGCGGTCAAATGCTCGATTCCTTTATCTTTATGATGGGACTCTTCACCGGGATGATCCTGTTCGGCATCTCACATGCCGCGATGGTCTCCGCTATCGTCGTCTTTACCGGGCTGATACCGATGGTCGGCGGTGTCATCGGCGGCGCGATCGGCGCAGTCTTCATCTTTGTCGAATCACCGACACAGGCGCTCATCTTCATCATCCTCCTCATTGTCCTTCATCAGATCGACAGTAATTTCATCTATCCCCGGATCATGGGGCGCTCGCTCGGGCTGCCCGAAGTATGGAGCTTCATTGCGATCATCGTCGGCGGCGGACTCTTCGGCGTCCTCGGGATGCTGCTCGGTGTCCCCGTCTTCAGCGCCGTCTATACGCTGCTCGGCGAGTATACGCGCAATCGCCTAAAGGAAAAGGAACATATGCCGTAGGATGATCAGCAGTAAAAGCGATCGTCAAGCATCTCCCATTCCTCTAATACCATATTTTTTTATTATTTATCGATATTTTTATTTATTTATTGTAATTTATTTTATCAAAAACAATTCCATTAATAAAATCGCCTGCGGTACGGATTTCTCCGGTACTGCAGGCGATTTTTCAGTTCCTCATTGTATCTCCGCCCGGTCACTTGGGCGGTATTTTATTTTTTGCTCGCAACCGCAATGTAGGAGAACTCCTTATTGTGGTCGAAGAAGAAATTGAACATCTTGCGGAAGCGGTCGATGTTCTCCAGGCGCAGCCCGTTGCGGATGATCTTCATCGCACCGTCGAATCCCTCGTCGCGCACGAGTCCGGCAGGATCGAGCAGCGTCATGTCGCCCGTCTGCACCTCGGGGGCAAAGCCTGCTTTTTCAAACAGCCCTGTCCACATATCCTTTGTCAGCGGATCGACGTTGACGCCGATGGCACGGGAGATCCCCGCGCGCAGCTCCGCCGCGTGCTCCTCGTCCCGTGCGCGCAGGGCGACGTCATGCGTGAGGAGAATGCCGCCCGGACGCAGCACGCGGAAATATTCGCCGAGTGCGACGGATTTCTTCTCGCGCGGAAGCATGGTGAGCATTGCCTCGTTGATGACGACGTCGAACGAGGCATCGGGGAACGGCAGTGCAAGCGCGTTGCCCTCGACAACGTCGATGACGTCCCGGAGCCCGTGTTTTTCGATATTTGCACGCGCCTTCTCGAGCGCCTTTGGATTCATATCGAGCCCTGTGATGCGGCAGCCGTGGAGTTCGGCGAGCGCAACCATGGTCGTCCCCATGTTGCAGGCAACCTCGAGCACGCGCGTGTCGGCGGTAAAGTCCACATGACTGAGCAGCCACTCCGTCGCCTCGCGTCCCCCCGGGCGCAGACGCGTCTTGCCAAGCCGCGCGAGGAACTCATGTCCGGGTTCGGGTCTTTTCTCTTCCGGCATCGGTATCACTCCTTCTATGTAAATGAAAGTTGTTTTCATTAATAGACATAGTATAGCCGAACCTGGAATATGCTGCTGTTGCTCAAGTTACATATGCGGAAAATACGATTTTTTAATGAAACAACACAAAAAAGACCGCCGCACGCTGCCTTTCAGGCGGCAGTATGCGGCGGGTCCCCCCCATTTCACGCGTATGTTGTCAGTGGGCGTCCGTGTTCCATGTGGTCTCTGTAAAGAGATCAAGCGACTCCCCAGGCAGGGCACGCTGTGCCGAGATCTCAAAAGGGATACGCTGCTGCCGGACGCAGGCGATCGCGAACATATTGAGCGCAGTGGACATGTTAATGCCAACGGCGGCGCAAAAACTCTCAAAATTCTTTTTGAGCTCTGTATCCATGCGAATGCTGATGCCGGTCTGTGCCATGTGAACAGCTCCTTTATACACCCGTTACCGGCTATAGCATAGCACATTTCTCATGCAGGTGCAATAGGAAGAGCGGCATTCGCGCGTAATTTTCGCAGTAGATTTGCCTTGCCCTTGCTGACAGCATCGGCAGATGTGCCGAGAACGTCCGCAATGCGGCGCAGGGTGAGATCGCCGTAATAGTGCAGCGATAGGATTTTCTTTTCCCGCTCGGTCAGGCGATGCATGGCGCGCGTGAGAATGTCATGCAAGAGGAGGCGGCGATCCGCATTTACGCTCGGATCGCTCATCCCGCCGATACGCTCCCATGCGTCCCTGCCGCCCTCATCCTGCTCCGGGTGACTTTCCCGCTCCCACAGGCGGCGCTCGCGGCGGAACGCACCATAGAGCGCCATATGGACGCGGCTTTTGACAAAGCCCGCAAAGGGCGCGCCGTGCTTCGAGTCGTAGTCGTGCAGCGCCTCGATAAAGGCAAGCTCGGCGATGCTCTCGGCCTCATGTGCAAGCGCGGTGTTCCTGAGATAGGACGCACGCGACTGATTGACGATCAGTCCGCGGTACCGCCCGAGAATCTCTGCCAATGCCGCCGCCTCCCCGCGCACCGCACGCACAATGAGGTTGTCTTCCTCTGCCTTTGTCAGCGGCTGATATGCGCGGCGTTCATAAGGATCTCGAAGGATGCTTCATGTCTCTTCATCATACATTTTTCTACTCCTTTTCAAACAAATGTTTTATTTGATAGGAGTATAGCAGACACCAAGATTCGGTGCAAAACGCGTATCAGCGCGATATGAGAACGATTTGAAATGCTGCGAACGGCGAAGCCGCATCCATTTACTTGACACCTTCCTCCGCGTCAGGCATCTCTTTGAGTTGTAGGATCTCTTGATCGGCATCCCAAAAGACGCCGATTCTGATTGTTTCCCAAGGAGCTTCATACAGCGGTGCACGGATGGTAAGAATCAATTTTTCCATATCGTCGATCCTGTCACAAAATGCGATACAATCGGCAGGCGTCAGCAGCGCCGGCGCGGCGCGATAAAGATCGTCCCGCGCGGCATAGACCGTCCACGCATCGCCGCGTTTGCCGACGATCCAGAATCCTTCGTGAACACTGAACGATCCGCCGTATCCCGCCTGAACCACGAAGAGCTGCAGAGACGGATCCTCCGTATGAACCCCAACAATGTAAAACGGGTAAAGCCGCGCCGCATCGATATCGACATTTCCCCTGCGATCACCCGCAACGAGGCGCAGCAGCTCCTCATCCTCTATGTTCAAAAGGCGCAGCGCATTGCCCTGCTTGATGAAGCGCAGCGGCGGCGCATCCGCAAAATATATGGGCTGCATATCGCCGTCCCGCAGCAAAAAAGGCGCATAATCCACCGTCGTCACACTGGAAAGGATCCGGGAGGCATCCGCCCGCACTGCAGGAAGGCAGAGCATACACGCAAGCAGTAAAAACAAGGGCAGCAAAAGCAGTTTTTTCCGCATAGAATCTCTCCTTTTCGACGGGATCCCGCTTCTCCATGATACCCGGCAATATTAGCATATTTATCTTATAAAATTGCAAGAATAATAATTTGATCTCAATGCGAAAGAATAGTTGATTTCCTGTAGGTGAATCGATACAATTAAATTGGACACATGCATCAATGGAAGGAGGTTCTCATGGATAAAATTGCACAACTCAGAGACATTCTTACCGCGAGCAGGCGCGCTGTCTTCTTTGGGGGCGCAGGAATGTCAACGGAATCGGGCATTCCGGATTTCCGCAGTGCGGGCGGCATCTACAGCGAGTCGCTGCACAAGGAATACACGCCCGAACAGATGGCGTCGCACTCGTTTCTCATGGCGCATCCTGAGGAGTTCTTTGATTTTTATCGATCACGCTTCGTGTATCTCGCGGCTGAGCCGAACCCGGGGCATTATGCGATCGCGGAGCTCGAGCGGCGCGGCATTCTCGCTGCCGTTGTGACGCAGAACATCGACGGTCTGCATGAGGCGGCAGGGTCAAAGACGGTCTATGAGCTGCACGGCTCCATTCGCCGTGCGCACTGCATGGACTGCGGCGCGCATTACGAGCTCGACTTCATCCTGCATCATCGTCCTGTACCGTATTGCACGGACTGCGGCGGGATTGTCCGTCCGGATGTTGTCCTCTATGAGGAAAGTCTCGACAATGATACGATCGAGGGTTCTATTGCGGCAATCCGCGCTGCCGACACGCTCATCATCGGCGGCACTTCCCTCATCGTCTATCCTGCGGCAGGACTGATCGATTATTTCCACGGGCAGCACCTCGTTCTCATCAACCGTACCGAGACACGCGCGGACGGGCGTGCGGAACTGGTGATTCGAGAACCGATCGGCGACGTATTGCACGAAGCACTTCCCATATCTTAACGGATCTATGAACCTGTTGACGAATTATGATTGAAATGGTAAAATAAAAATACAAAAGGCACTGCCGATATGCGGTCGCCCCTTGTAATCGGAAGAATTATCCGCCTACGAATTGGACGCTCGAGGCGGGTTTTTCTTTTTTATAACTTGATTGCGAGAATCAAGGCGATGAACAGGATCATAAAGATAAAAATCTCATAAATATCCATATCATCACCCCCTCTCAATAAAATGAAAGGGGCAAAGAATGACCGCCTACCGTTGTGAGCAGTGCCTATATGCAGTATAACATAAGAACATATGTAACACAATATAATTTCAAACCAAAAATCAAAGGATCGTACTGCCATTAAAACAAATCGTACTACGATCCAAATGCCCATACCTCTTTCCGCCGCATGGGCGTTTATTGTAATATCCTTCTCTGATGAAGGATTTTTCTAATAGAATGCAAAAAGCGCCCTGCAGGGCGCTCAGTCAACAAAAACGGAACGTGACGATATCAAATATCAAGATTCCGCACAAGCCGCGCATTCTCCTCGATGAACTGGCGGCGCGGCTCGACCTTATCCCCCATGAGGATGGTGAAGAGCTCGTCGGCGGCTTCGGCGTCCTCGGCGGCGACGCGCAGCATGGTGCGCTCGGAAGGATTCATGGTCGTCTCCCAGAGCTGCTCGGGGTTCATCTCGCCGAGACCCTTGTACCGCTGGATGGTCACGCCGTCGCGCCCGATTTCGTCGAGTTTCTTTGCCTGCTCCTCGTCGGTGTAGGTGTAGAAATGCTTCTTGTCCTTTCGAATCTGATAGAGCGGCGGCTGCGCGATGTAGACGTGCCCGTGGTCGACCAGCGGGCGCATGTAGCGGTAGAAGAACGTCAGCAGGAGCGTGCGGATGTGCGCGCCGTCGACGTCCGCATCGGTCATGATAATGATCTTGCTGTAGCGGCGCTTGCTGAGGTCGAACTCCTCGCCGATGCCCGTGCCGAACGCGGTGATCATCGTGCGGATCTCGGCGTTGGCAAAAATTTTATCAAGGCGCGCCTTCTCGACGTTGAGGATCTTGCCGCGCAGGGGCAAAATGGCTTGGAAGCGGCGGTCGCGTCCCTGTTTCGCCGAACCGCCCGCGGAGTCGCCCTCGACAATGTAGATCTCGCATTGGTCGGGATCTTTGACGGAGCAGTCGGCAAGCTTGCCGGGCAGGCTTGAGACCTCGAGCGCGTTCTTGCGGCGCGTCAGCTCGCGTGCCTTGCGCGCCGCCTCACGGGCACGGGACGCCATGAGCGCCTTATCGAGCACCTTTTTCGTGACATTCGGGTTCTCCTCGAAATACTCGGTCAGTCCCTCGGTGACGATGGAGTCGACGATGCCGCGCACCTCGGAGTTGCCGAGTTTCGTCTTGGTCTGCCCCTCGAACTGCGGCTCGCGCACCTTCAGACTGATGACGGCGGTGAGCCCCTCGCGCACGTCCTCACCCGAGAGATTGCCGTCCTTTTCCTTCAGCACGCTGAGGCGGCGGGCAAAGTCGTTCGCCGCGCGCGTGAGGGCGATCTTGAAGCCCGCGAGGTGCGTGCCGCCCTCCTCGGTGTTGATGTTGTTGACGAAGCTGTAGATGTTCTCCTGGTAGCTGTCGTTGTACTGCATGGCGATCTCGACAACGGTGTCGTCCTTCACGCCGTTGAAGTAGATCGGCTCCTCATTGATGGTCTCCTTCTTGCGGTTGAGGTGGGAGACAAAGGAGCGGATACCGCCGTCAAAGTGGAACGTCTCGCTGCGCAGCTCCTCGCCGCGCTCGTCGGTGAGCGTGATGGTGATGCCGTGGTTGAGAAACGCGAGCTCGCGCAGGCGGTGTTTCAGCGTCTCAAAGCTGTATGTGGTGACAGTGAAAATCTCGGGATCGGGGACGAAGTGAACGCGGGTGCCGGTGGTCTCGGAGGTGCCGACCTCATGTAGCTTCTCGGTCGTATTACCGCGTGCAAAGGCGATCTCGTAGATATGTCCGTCACGGCGCACCTGTACGTCCATGGAGGAGGAGAGGGCGTTAACAACGGAGACGCCGACACCGTGGAGACCCCCGGAGACCTTGTACCCGTCGCCGCCGAATTTACCGCCCGCGTGCAGGACGGTGAGCACGACCTCAACGGCGGGCATACCGCTCTCGTGCATGTCAACGGGGATGCCGCGTCCGTTGTCGACGACGGTGATGCTGTTGTCCCGGTGGATGGTCACGGCTACGGTATCGCAGTAGCCCGCGAGCGCTTCGTCGATGGAGTTGTCGACAACCTCATAGACAAGGTGATGTAGTCCGCGTTCCGATGTAGAGCCAATGTACATACCGGGGCGTTTTCGTACTGCCTCGAGTCCCTCGAGCACTTGAATCTGCCCCGCGCCGTAGTCGGCGTCAACGGCAGTGACATCCGCGCCCATCTCCTCGGCGGAGATCGCAATCCCCGACAGATCGGGAGCGTCCGCCATCTCGGCGGCTTCCTTCATCTCCTCTGGTGTGAGCGGGCGGACTTCGGTCTGCTCTTCCTGCGTTTCGGGGGATATTTTTTTTGCCATTATTTCCTCTCCTTACGACGTAATACGGGATTTTTATCTATAAAAATATGGATATGAGAGCGTATGAATTGTAAAAACCTACTCCTGCGAAGCGTTCGACGAATAACGACGCTAGGCGCGAAAATCCCGCGTCACGTCTCCCTCACGCCGCAACTTAAGTGAGGCGTCAGCTTTGATGCACAGCTAGGAATAACAAAAATGCGAGCGCAGGCGTAGTTTAAGACCTACGTCAAGCGAAGCATTCGATGTTATGACAACGCTGTGCGCAAAGATCACGTCTCACACCTTGCGCTTCTTCATCTCTTCCCAAAATTCCTTGGTCGTCACAAGTTCGTTGCGCAACTCCCAAAATGTCAATCGAATATGTTTCGTTGTGACCTGATCGCGCGGGATACTGCGGTGAAGCATCGTGATCATATAGGCGTTGTCACTCGTTTGATCTTTGTACTCGGTCGTGTTTGCGATCTCACGGACAAGATCGGCACGCTCACTGCCGAGAAGGAGCGCATCGCAAGCGGGAACCTCTCTGACAACATCCGCGAGCTTTGCCCATGGTTGTGCACGTAGAACACGGCGCACGGCGCGCCGCAGTTCGCGCTGCTGCGCGCGCGCGCAGTCGTGACAATGCGTTCCTTCGATGAGGCGACCGCACGAGGGACACGGTGTATAGCCGCGGCTTTCCTTCAGGCGGCGCGCCTTGCGCGATACCTGATAGGCGCGCCGGATGCGTTTGCCCAGCTCCGCATCCTCTGCGGCGTCTGCGATGGATGCACCGCGCGCGATCTCCGCATCGTTCAGTCCCGTTTTCTTCAGGGCGCGCGCGTATGCCGCAGGGGTCTCTGTGTCCGCGCCCTCCTCGTCCGGGATCTCGGCGCGCGCGCGGCGGGTAAAGGCGATCTCCCGCACCATGCGGCCGCCTGCGTAGTTGTTGACACGCTGCACGATCTCGGGCGCGCTCATGCGCATTTCGTTTTTCCAAACGGCATCGGGCGCATAGAGGAAAAGTTTGCCGTCCTTCACATAGACGGCGTGCACGCGGCGTGCGACCATCTCCCCCATGATGTCATGCCAATGCCCCAGCGTTGTATGGACAATATAATTGCGTTCAAATTTCGCGCCGAGCCGCCGAAGCGCGGCGCGTACGTCCGCATCCGCACCGGCAGTGCCGAGTGTGGTTCGCATCGCATGACACCTCCTTGTTCATTTATTTTCACTGCGGCGTCGATAACACACCGGTTCGCCGCCGCCTTCAAAAACGATGATACGTCTATCGATCTTCTACAATTCCATTGCGTACATACCGCACCGTCCCCATTTGTTCTTCCGGGAAATACGCCGCATCCGTAGCTGTAATAAACGTCTGGATGTGCTCACTGCGGATGAAGGAGAGGAGTGCAGCGCGGCGGTCGGCGTCAAGCTCACTCATCACATCGTCGAGCAGCAGAATCGGTGCCTCGCCTACACTATCCCGCAGGTAGAAGAGCTCCGCGAGTTTCAGCGCGAGCGCACCCGTCCGCTGCTGCCCCTGTGATCCGTAACTCCGAAGACTCATGCCGCCGACTGAGAGGACGAGATCGTCGAGATGCGGCCCCACCCCCGTCGAACCGCGCGCAATATCGCGGAAACGGAATTCAGATAACGCTTTATTATACCACACTTCGAGCCGATCTGCCATGCCGTCTTTTTCCCCGGGCAAATCATCGGGCACATGCGCGATCTCATAGGAGATCGTCAGCTCTTCGCCCGCGGCGAGCACCGCCTGAACCCGCCCGGAGAGCGCGCCGAGACGCTCCGCCGCCGCGATCCGACGCGTGACGATACGCGCTGCGCTCCGTGCAAGCTGCACGTCCCACGGCTCGAGTGCATCGACAGGGACAAGACGCTCGCGGATGTCCTTTAGGATCGCGCCGCGCTGACGCAGGATGTGCGTATAGCGCAGAAGCTCTCCATAGTACGCGGGGCTTGCCTGAGAGAGCTCAGCGTCGAGGTAGCGCCGACGGAGTGCAGGCGCGCCCTTAACGAGGAAGAGATCCTCCGGGGAAAAGAGCACCATAGGGAGAAGACCTACAAGCTCACGCTGACGCAGCGGCTCTCCCGCACGCAGAATACGCCGCCTGTGCCCACGCTCAAATGTAAATGATAGCTCTCCCGGAACATCATGACGCAGAAATGAGAGATCAATCCGCCCCGCGCTCTCCCCCATACGAATGAGCTCCGCATCGCTCGTCGTGCGATGGGAGCGTCCAAACGAAGCGTAGTAAAGCGCCTCGATGATATTTGTCTTGCCCTGCGCGTTTGCGCCGAGAAAAATCTGAACACCGGGATCAAACCGGAGATCCAGGATTTCATAATTACGATAAGAGTGAAGCTCGAGTCGTGTGATCCGCATAATTACAAAGCAGTGACACGGTAGATCCCGCCGCCCTCTATTGCAACAATATCTCCCGGCACAAGTTTACGCCGGCGCGCTGTCTCAACAGCGCCGTTGCGTTTGATGCGCCCCGCTGCAATCAGCTCTTTGACCATGCCGCCGCTCGGCACTTCTCCCGCAAGTTTCAAAAACTGATCAAGCTGGATGTACGCCGTATGAATCTCTATATCCATCACGTCAATGTATCCTCATCGTGTTCTTACAGGCGTTACAACGTATATATAATCCTTATCCGCCTCCTCACGAATGGTGATCGGCGAGAGGTTCTGCCCCTGCTCGTTTGGTGCCTGCAAAGAGAGGATACAGATATCGCTGTCGAGCGATTTCATCGCGTCAAGCAGATAGGAGGCGTTGAATGCGATGACCGCAGGATCGCCTTCAACTTCGGCTTCAATGGTCTCCTCGGCACGTCCAACATCGGGGCTGTTCGATGTGATATGAAGAAGGTTATCCTCAAATTCAAGTTTCACAATGTTATATTGATCCGTGCGCGATATAAGTGATGCGCGCTCAACAGCAGCGGCAAAATCTCCGGCATTCATCGTGACCTTTGTACGAATGTTTTCGTCTCTTGGAATGACGCGGTGATAATCGGGGAAACTGCCCTCAATGAGTCGTGAGGTCATATAGATGCCCTCTGCCGACATGCTGATTTGGTTGTAGGAGCAGACAATCTCGATGTCCGTCGGAACTTCACTCGTGATGGTGCGCGTTACTTCTTCAAGGAATTTCGCAGGAATGACGACGCGAATCTGCCCTGCATCCGATTCGATGTGCTCGCTTTTTACAGCAAGACGATGTACGTTCGTCGCCGCAAGCGTGATCTCTCTTCCCTCGACTTCGAGCTGACAGCCGGTAAATACGGGACGGCGGTCGCGCTGTTCTTCCTTCATGCAGGCAAATGCAGACTTCTTGACAAGATGTGCAAGTACACGGTCTTTGATAGTGAACCGCAGTGTTCCGTCCATACGCTGTAATTTTGGGAAGTCATCGACTTCCATTTGGCGCAGTGTAAAGCGTGCGTTTCCTGATGTGATTACGCCAAGACCGTCTTCGCTGATACAGTCGATAGATACCTCGTCGGCCGGGAGCTTTCGTGTGAACTCTGTGAGATATTTTCCGGGAAGAATTGCTGCGCCCGGCGTTTTGACCTCTGCGGGGATGGTGAGGATGAATCCGATCTCGTAGTTTGTAGACTGAAGTTCAAGCTGACCGTCCTTTGCAGAGAGATAGATTCCTGAGAGGATGGGTGTTTGCGGCTTCGTCGAGAGTCCTTTGCTGACAATTTGAAGAGCGGTGAGGAGGTCGCTTTTGCCGAGCGTGATGTTCATATGGTGTCCTTTCTGCGGAGGAAGCGCGCCGAAGGGCGTGCCGTTTTTCTATGGTCACTTGTATAAAATAAATATAGTAGCCGTAGTAGTAGGGGCTGTGGATTTGTTGAAATGTGGTTGTGTGTATCGTAATTGCTTGATCTTGATTGTGGAAAAATTGTGGAGAATAGTTGTGCGGTTATCCACAGTTTAGACAGATCGGCAGCAGATGTTGAGTTATGCACAGTACGTCCACATGATATGAGGGGGAAAATTCACATAGATATGCACAGGGAGTTTGGTCTTAGATTACCGTTGTCAACCTCAATGTCCGAATACATGGCACAGCGATGCGTAAAAACCCCCGCGTTATACCGAAAAACTAAGAGATGTGTCAGCTTGGATGCATAGCTAGGTATGAGGAGAATCCAAGCGAAGGCGTAGTGTGCAACCTACGTCGAGCGAAGGATTCGACGAATAACGACGCTAGGCGTAAAAATTCGATAAAAACGATACCTGAGTGAATCGGAAGCTTTGATGCATAGCTAGGAATTGCGGCGAACGTGAGGAAGGCGTAGTCAAAAGCCTACGTCGACGAAGCGTTTGCCAAAAATGACGACGCTAGGCGCAAAGATCCCGATTCACGCCTAAATGCCGCGGATCTGGACGGTCAGACTCTTTATCAGCGCATCCGTCGCCGCATCTTCGCTCACAAGGCTTTGAATCTTTTTATGTGCGTGGATCACCGTCGAATGATCGCGGTTAAAGAATCCGCCGATCGTCGGCCACGATACATCCGTCAGCTCATGGCAGAGATACATCGCCACCTGCCGCGGAAATGCAATATCGTTGCTGCGCTTGGTTGAGCGGATATCTTCGCTCTTTATCTTGAAATGGGTGCAGACCATGCTCTCAATGACTTCCATTGTGATCCGCCGCCCCGTCTCTCCGCGCAGATAATTTCCGAGCGCCGCCACGCATGTCGACTCGTCGATCGGCAGGCGCATGGTTGACGCGTATTTGATGAGACGCGTGAGCGCGCCTTCGAGTTCACGGATATTGCTGTCCACGCGGCTCGCGATATAGGTCATCACATCGCCGGGAATGTCGATTTCCTCCGACTGTGCCTTTTTTTGAAGAATTGCCATGCGTGTTTCGAACTCCGGGGGCTGAATATCCACGACGACGCCGCCGGAAAACCGCGATATGAGACGATCCTCAAGTCCCTTGACTTCCTGCGGCTGGCGATCGCAGGTCATAATGATCTGGCGCCCGCTGTCGCGCAGCTTGTTGAACATTTGGAAAAACTCCGCCTGTGTTTGCAGCTGTCCGGAGAAGAATTGAATATCGTCGATGAGCAATACGTCAATAGCATAATATTTTTCACGGAACTCATCCGTATTTTTTTTGCCGATGGCACTGATGAATTCGTTCGTGAAATCCATGCTGGCGATATAGAGCACGCGCTTATCGGGATGATCTGCGAGGATCTTATGACCGACCGCGTGCATCAAATGTGTTTTGCCGAGCCCCACACCGCCGTAAATGAAGAGCGGATTGTTGGAAGGCAGTCCCGGTGCCTCTGCGACGGATTTTGCCATGGCATAGGAAAACTGATTTGATCGTCCTGTGACGAATGCATCAAAGGTATATTTCGGATTCAGCGTTGTTGCATCGTCCGGCGCCGCTGCGTGAGAAGTTCCGGCATCCGGTACGGGCGGCGTGAGCGTGAGTGCGCCCTGTGCAGGCGAAGAACTGCCGTAGGAAGCAATCTCATCTGCCGTCGTGCCCGCACCGTCCAAAGAACTGCTCGCATGTTCCCGTGGTGCAGGGGATTTCGGTGCTGTGGAGGGATCCACAACGAGGCGGAACGTGTAGGCGGCATCGAGCGCGGCATGTGCCGCGTCGCTGAGCAGAACGAGATAGCGCTGTTCGATGAACTGTTTTGTAAATGCATCCGGCACGGCAAGTACCAGCTCGCTGCCGTTTTGCGTGATGGGAACGATCCGCGGAAGCCACTTCGTCACTGCTTCCTGCGGCAGGATACCATCCGTCTTTTCTAAAATCTGCCGCCATAGAGCGGTAATTTGGGGATGCTTTTCTTCCGACATGCAATCGAATCCCTTCAAAAAATTTTTTGGTACCTGTTTATCAACAGGATTATTCACAGTTGTTGATAAGTTCATCGGTGCGAACTATAAGAAAATGCAAGTATGTGAAAAATTATGCACGATTTTTGCACAGGTTTTCAACAATGGAGTGGGGATATTTCAGCAAAAATAACAAGCTTATCAATAGCAGTTTCGGCTCGTTTGACAAAAAGCACACAAAAATAGACCCCACGCACTTTGACAGGAATATTTTAGCAAAAAGTAATGGACTTATCAATATTGGCTTTTGACTCTTTGACGAAAAAAACATAGCAAAATACACCCCGCGCGCCTTGACAGCGCGGCTTTTCTTCGTCTATAATGACCGAAGTGAAATCATAGATTTGAAAAGCTGCAATCAATGCAGCGGTAAAGGAGGTGACGATGAGGTGAAGAGAACGTATCAGCCGAATAACCGTTGGAGAAAAAAGACACATGGATTCCGTGAGCGCATGAAAACGAAAGGCGGCCGCCTCGTACTACAGAGAAGGCGTCGGCGCGGAAGAAAGAAACTCTCGGCGTAATGTGTTTGGCACCGATCGAATCACGCGAGACGGCGCCGGACTGAAAGCAGGAGGTCACCGCGGGTGACCTCTTTTTTATGAATCATGAACAAGCAGAGATATACGCTCTCGCGCGCGCAGATGATCAAGCGGCGCAGCGATTTTCAAAACGTCTATCATAAAGGAACCGCCTTCCCGGGGCGGTATATAATCCTCTATATCCTGCGCGATGCGCGCGTTGCGGGCAAAGTCGGCTTTGCTGCGGGGAAAAAATTGGGATCTGCACCCGTGCGCAGCCGCACAAAGCGTCTTATGCGCGAAGCATACCGTCTCATGCAGTACGAACTGCGCCCCGATGTCGGCATCCTGCTCATCGGACGCGCAGGGCTTGCCGACCATAAAATGCAGGATGCCGCTGCAGATTTGAAGAAACTCGCGCGCCGTGCAAAGATTCTCATTCCTGCGGGACATGCGCCGCGCCGGGAGGGGCATTCATGAAGCGGATTCTTCTCTTTGTCATTCGGTTTTACCGCAGCTGCATCTCGCCATTCCTCCCGCCCATGTGCAGGTATCAACCCACCTGCTCCGCGTACGCGATGGAGGCGATTGAGCGGTACGGCGCGCGGCGCGGCGGATGGATGGCGGTGCGGAGGATACTCAGGTGTCATCCGTGGCATGAGGGCGGCTACGATCCCGTAAGGCGTGAGACGTGATCTTTGCGCACAGCGTTGTCATAACATCGAATGCTTCGCTAGGAGTAGCTTTTTTACTACGCCGTCGCTCGCATTCTCGTTATTCCTAGCTGTGCATCAAAGCTGACGCCTCACTTGCTATACGGTGTGAAACGTGACGCGGGATTTTGGCGTAATTACATCGTGGGAAAAACCTGCACGTGATACGCGCCCTCCTGTCCGCTATGACGGCGCATCGTATAATCATCAGCCGGTGAAATGGGGATCGTATTCTTTAATATGGCGCACGTCTCACACCATGTTCCGATTGTGCGTGCCGTTTGTAACGCGGTGAGAAAGATACCCTGAGCCGCGCGTCAACCCTGCGCTGCCCTAATGTTTTTCGCATCGCACGCCGTTTGCGCAGCGACAAGAATGTGCCCGCGAACTAAAGATACAATTCATCTCGAATCCAAAAATCATACCCCATAGTTTCAAAAAACAAATAAAACCGCAGAATATTCACAGTATTGCATATGCGCAACAAAAACCGCGCGCATAGAGGAGGAACAATCCTTGATCGAATTTTTCAGCAGCCTGTTCGCGCCGATCATCCACTTGCTTCAGATGATCCTCGGCGCATTTTACACCGTTACCGGCGCCGCCGGACTCGAGAGCTACGGCTTCCCCATCATCCTGCTCACCATCCTCATCAAACTGGTCACCTACCCCCTCACCGTCAAGCAGGTCAAATCCATGAAGGCGATGCAGGAAATCCAGCCGAAGATGAAAAAAATCCAGGAAAAGTATAAAAACGACCCGCGGATGCTCCAGCAAAAGACCGGCGAACTCTTCCGTCAGGCAGGCGTCAACCCGCTCGCCGGCTGTCTCCCGCTCCTCGTCCAAATGCCGATCCTCATGGGCATGTACTACGCACTCTTTAACTTCGCCTACCCGAGCGAAGCCGCCGAAGCGTTCCTCTGGATCCCGCACCTATCCGCGCCGGATCCCCTTTACATCCTGCCCGTCCTCTCCGCATTGACCACATTCCTCCAGCAGAAAATGACGAGCACCGAGATGAATCCGCAGATGAAAATCATGATGACCGTCATGCCGCTCTTCATCGGCTGGATCAGTCTGAACTTCCCCGCAGGACTCGTCCTCTACTGGGTCACCATGAACATCGTCCAAATCGCGCAGCAGTGGTGGATGTACCGGGGTGACGAAAAAACCGTCCCCAAGGAGGCAGCATAACATGGCAGAAATCGTAGAAAGCACAGGAAAAACCGTAGAAGACGCACTTGCCGCCGCCCTCGACAAGCTCGGCTGCGGACGCAGCGAAGTCACCTATGAAATCATACAGGAACCCTCGAGCGGATTCCTCGGACTCTGGGGCAAGCGCGAGGCGCACATCCGCGTCACGACGCGCCCGGTCATCCCGGCGCAGCGCAGCGAAACGAGCAATATTCCCGCCCCACCGTCACCGCAGCGGCAGACGAATTCCCGCGTCCACAGAAACGTTTCCATACCGACCTTCGCAGCACTGCCCGCGCTCCAAAACCGGAGCAAGGCAGCCATACATCCGCCGTGCATCCTGAGCGCACGGAACGTCCCGAGCGGCGCAGCCGTTATGACCGCGACAACAGCGAACGCTCTGCACGACGCCATCAGGAGGATCGCCCCTCCTATGACCGCCCGCGGTACGAAGAACGTGCCAAGAGAGAGGGCGAACTGCCGCTCATTCCCGCATCGCCCGAGATGCGCGCCCGCGCCGAAGGATTCCTCAGCGAAATATTTGCCGCTATGGGACTCACCGTCACCCTCATCCCCAGCGAAACCCCCATCGGACTCGTCTACAACATGCAGGGAGACAACCTCGGCATTCTGATCGGCAAGCACGGACAGACGCTTGACTCCCTCCAGTACCTTACCAATCTCGTTGTCAACAAGAATCCCGGCAGCGGCTATACCCGCATCATCCTCGATGTCGAGGACTACCGCGCGCGCCGCGAAGAGACCCTCACGCGCCTCGCGGGACATCTCGCGGACAAGGCATGCCGCATCGGCGAAGAGATCCGTCTCGAACCCATGAGCCGCCATGAACGCAAGATCATTCACATGGCGCTCCAGGACAATCGCCGTGTTACCACCTACAGCGCCGGCGAGAATCCTCGCCGCTACGTCGTCATCGTTCCCAAGCGCCGCCGCTATAACCGCGGCGGATATGAAGATGCATCGTTTGAATAACATCTTTAAGAATCGGTGCCATCAAAAAAGGACAATCCGCATGGGTTGTCCTTTTATATTGTCATATATTGAGCAGGTCGGCATGTGTCCCCGTGCGCGACAGTGTAAGGACGAGTTGGTTGTTCCTGATGAAGTAAATGAGCAGCCAATCCGGAGCGATATGACATTCACGATAGCCCTTAAAATTCCCCGTCAATGCGTGATCACGATACCGCGACGCTAATTTTTCACCGCGTGCCAACGCATTGACAACATTGGTCAGTAACGATAAATCATAGCGGCGTTTTTCTATACGCTTTAAGTCTTTTTTGAATTGCCCAGTGAGCTTGATTTCAAGCATGAAGAATATCCTCGATGAACTCCTCTGCCGAGCGATAGGATTTCGCAGGGATGCGCCCCTCCGCGATGTCGCGCGCCTCTTCCATAGCGGCTAGCGTCCGTGCATTGTAATGCGGTGTCTGCACCGGGAACGGCAGTCCGCGATGCAGGAGAACCTGATGCAGGAAAATCGTCACCGCTTCACCCGTGGACAGCCCCAATGGACGCAGGGTCGTTTCCACATCCTCTTTCAGGTCAGGTGTCACACGGATATGCAGTGTCTCTGTCTTTGGCATAGTATCATCTCCCTTTTTCGATTGTATCACGTTTGTGATAGAACCGCAATACAACTGTAGCGATGAATATCTTCGGTTTATATCTCCTTTTCCCGTGCCTGAAACAAGCGAAGGATCATCCGGATTTTATCAGAAATAATATCGAAATCGTCATTTTTTGTTGTATTTGATTTCGTTAAGCGGATGTGGTTTTCCTGCAATGAGATGTTAATTTTTTGAAAACATATCTTTGTTTTGTGCCGCATCATGTCGAATACTTTCTCCGAGGTAAGTACTGTGCGCAAAGGTGCGTTCTTGTCACCGCGGTGCGCCGGCGCTATACTTTCTTCGAGAAGAAAGTGAGGCGCTTTGATGAAAACACTCGTTATTGCGGCGCATCCCGCGCTGAAAGACTCTGTGATCAATAAACGCTGGCTCAGAGAGCTGCAAAAGTATCCCGATCAATATACGATTCATATGCTTGCGGACGTCTATCCGGACGGCCGCATTGATGCGGCGCGCGAGCAGCATTTGGTTGAGACGCACGGCAGCTTGATCTTTCAGTTCCCGTTTTATTGGTTTTTCTGTCCGCCGATCCTCAAAGCATGGTTTGATACGGTGCTGACACACGGATGGGCCTATGGGAGAAACGGCGGGGACAAGCTCGCGGGGCGCAAAATCGCTCTTGCTGTCAGTACCGGCATCCGCGCGGAGGATTATGACCGCGGCGGCCGCTATCACTATACGCTCGCGGAACTCCTCGCACCGTTTGAAACGATGCTGCGCATCTACTGCCGCGCGGATTACCGACCGTTCTTTGTCTTCTACGGCGCCGAAGATGTGCCGGGCGAAGATTACAGCTCGCCTGCGTGGGAGGTTGAGGCGAGCGCGCAGGAATATGCCCGCTTTGCGGCGGCGTTGTCATAGGGTTTTGCGCATATTGCGGTGGCGCTCCCCCCAATCGCACATCATGTAGAGGATGGGGATCAGCGAGCGTCCGCGCTGTGTGAGCGCATACTCTACTTTGGGAGGAATCTGCGGGTATTCCGTCCGCGCAACGAGTCCGTCACGGGCGAGTGCGCGCAGTACGGAGGCGAGGGTCTTGAACGATATGCCCGTAATGCGGCGGTGCAGCTCGTTGTGCCGCAGGGCGTCGTGTTCTGCGAGCAGGTAGAGCACAGCCATTTTATATTTACCGCCGATCAGCGACAGTGTATAGTGAAATCCGGTACGTTCGATTTCTGTTCCCTGTGGGATACAGCTTGCTTCCTTCATAAAATCTCTCCCGTAATCATTACCGATAGAAAAAGGACACGTTTCATCGTGTCCTTTTTTGTATAGCCAAGTGAAAAGCGAAAATCCCGCGTCACGCCACACCGTACAGTGAGTGAGCCGTAAACTTTGATGCACGGCTAGGAATGAGGTGAACGCGAGCGACGGCGTAGTAAAAAGCTACTCCTAGCGAAGCGTTCACCGATATGACAACGCTGTGCGCAAAGATCGCGGCTCACGCCTTACACTTTCTGTCCTAACAGCTCCCGCGTATGCCTTGCCACATCCTCCGGTGTGATGTCTGTCTTGCGTGCGACACCCGTCTCGAGTGCTGCCTTTGCGACGGCGGCGGCGACAGTCGGGGCGACGCGCGGGTCGAGCGGGCTCGCGATGATGTTGGTCTCGTTGAGCTCGCTCTCGGGGATGAGGGACGCGATGGCACCGGCGGCGGCGATCTTCATCTCCTCGTTGATCTCCTTGGCACGGACGTCAAGGGCGCCGCGGAAGATGCCGGGGAATGCGAGGAGGTTGTTGACCTGGTTCGGGAAGTCGGAACGACCCGTGCAGACGATGCGCGCGCCCGCTTCCTTTGCCTCGTCGGGCAGGATCTCGGGGACGGGGTTTGCCATCGCCATGACGACGGGCTCCGGGCTCATGGTCTTGATCATCTCCTGCGTGAGGCTGCCGGGGGCGGAGACGCCGATGAAGATGTCCTTGCCCTTCACGACCTCGGCGAGTGTGCCGCGCTCTTTCTGGAGGTTGGAGACCTTTGCAATGCTCTCCTTGTACGGGTTCATGTTCTCGGGGCGCCCCTCGTAGATCGCACCCGTGGTGTCGCAGAGGACGACGGTGGTTGCGCCGTACGCAAAGAGGAGACGCGCGATCGCCTGTCCTGCAGCGCCTGCGCCGTTGATGACGATCCGCGCGGTGCGCAGGTCGCGCCCGAGGTACTTGTACGCGTTGAGCAGCGCGGAGACGACGACAATGGCGGTGCCGTGCTGGTCGTCGTGGAACACGGGGATGTCGAGGGTCTTCTTCAGCTCGTTTTCGATGTCAAAGCACTGGGGCGCCTTGATGTCCTCGAGGTTGATGCCGCCGTAAGTCGGGGCGATGAGCTGGCAGACCTTTACAACGTCCTCGACCTTGGGGCTGTTCACACAGACGGGGACGGAGTCGACGCCGGCGAATCCCTTAAAGAGGATGGATTTGCCCTCCATGACGGGGAGTCCTGCGCCTGCGCCGATGTTGCCGAGCCCGAGGACGGCGGTGCCGTTGGTGACGACGGCGACCATATTGCCCTTCGTCGTGTAGTCGTAGATGCTCTCGGGGTCGTCCTTGATCGCAAGGCACGGCGCCGCGACACCCGGTGTGTAGGCGCGGCTGAGATCGTCGCGCGAGGTCAGCGGGACGGTCGGGGTGACGGCGAGTTTGCCGTGGTGGCTCTTGTGGAGGTCGAGTGCTTCTGCATCAAATTTGCTTGCCATGGTGATGGACTTCCTTTCTTTCTCCTAAATTACTCTTGTTTCCCGGTGCCGGCAGTGCCCCGTGTGGGGGCGTTGCTTTGCGCTCCGCCGGAAGAGCTGCGCGCGTCGGTGCCGCTGCCGTTCTCGCGCGAGGAGGCATGGCGCCCGGTGTCCGGTGACTCTGTCGATGTGCTGCCGCCGGTGCTTCCACGCGTGCGGGTGGAGGACGATGTGTCTCCGTCCTTTCCCGATGCGGCGGAGGAACTGCCCGGCGTTCGGGATTTGGAGGATTTGCCGCCGCTCTTGGCGTCTTTGTCCTCCGCATCCTTTTTGCCGTTCTTTTCTCCGCGCGCCTCGTCGGCACTGACGGCGCGCCCGACGGAGGTGTCGCCTGCCGGGAGTTCGGTGGCGCCCGCCGGGATGGATTCCTCGTACTCGCGCACGGCGCGTTCCATGCGGCTGCGCTCGGCGGAGCTGAGGACGATGCCGAGGTTGCTCGCCATGGAGCGGCGGAGCTCCGACATATTCGGAATCCAGTAGCTCACCTCGTCGATATACATCGGGCGCCCGGGAACCATCTCGGTGCGCAGACCGTGCGCCTGGGATTCGCGCAGTGTCCCCGCGAACTCGAGGAGCTGGCGCAGGGAGAGATCGGTCTTTACGCTGTCGATGACGCTGCTGATAATGCCCGGCAGACGCGGGAGGATGGCGGGTGTGGTGATGGCGTCGACGCACGCCTTCATAAACTTTTGCTGACGCCGGACACGCCCGATGTCCCCTTCCTCGTCGCGGTAGCGCACGTAGGTGACGGCGGTTTTGCCGTCCATGTGCTGCATCCCGGGGCGCAGGTCGATGATGAGACCGCCGTCATCGTCCCACGGGTCTTCATAGTACATGCGCTTTTCCACGTTGATGTCGATGCCGCCGATGGCGTCGACGATCTTTTGAAAGGCGTGCGTGTTGATGATGACATAATGGTCGATGCGGATGCCGAGGAAATCCTCGACCGTGCGCTGTGTGAGCTTCTCGCCGCCGTAGGCATAGGCGGCGTTGATTTTATCGTAGCCGTTGCGCGGGATGGCGACGCGTGTGTCGCGCGGGATGGAGAGGAGCGCCGTCTCCTTTTTCGCCGGGTCGATGGTCGCGACCATGAGCGTGTCGCTGCGTCCCACGTCGTCCGCGCGCTCGTCGACGCCCATGATCATGATGGTCGCCTTGTCCTTGGCGGTCAGGAGCTCTTCTTTTTGCTGCGTGTCACTGCGCTTGTCGAGCAGACTGCTCTCGGCGAAGAACACGCCCGCGATCGCCGCAAGGACAAAGATGAAGATCGTACCGAGGACGACAAACGGCCAGATACGTTTCTTTGGTCTTGTCGGTCGGAGCGGAGGTGGTAATTTGCTCAATGGTTTAACTGTTCTCCTTGCACTTTCACGTCATTCTAGATTATACTACTATATAATATTCCCTTGGTATCACAATAATATATAGCAAACGGCGCCATTATGCAACCTATTTCATCAAGTATTCATAGAAGGGACGCGGTTCTCATGGGGGTTGAAATCGAGCGAAAATTTCTTGTGCGGGAGGATTTTCATCCGGATGCTGCCGGAACGCCGATCGCGCAGGGGTATCTCTCGCGCGATCCCGCACGGACGGTGCGGGTGCGCGTCGCGGGAGAGCGTGCTTATCTGACGATAAAGGGGAAAAACGTCGGTGCCGCGCGCGCGGAGTTCGAGTATGAGATCCCCGCCGCCGACGCGCGGGAATTACTCGCGCTCTGCGATGCGCCTCTTGTGGAGAAAACGCGCTGCCGGATCCCGCACGCGGGGCATCTGTGGGAGGTCGACATCTTTCACGGGGCGAACGCAGGGCTCTGCGTTGCCGAGGTGGAGCTCGGCGATGAGCAGGAGAAAATCGACCTCCCTCAGTGGATAACAAGAGAAGTTACGGGTGAAAAACGTTACTACAATTCGTCGCTGATCGCGCACCCCTATACGCTGTGGACAGCGGAGGAACGCGGTGTTCATCCACTCCGGTCTGTGGATAAGTGAGATGAGGTTCCCTACAAAATATAGGATTCAGATACTTTTCAGATTCTATATATAGGGTTATCCACTGCTTTATCCACATTATCCACAGAAATCGGAGCATCGTTCGGATTTTTTATCCACACTGTGCAAAGATATGTGGATAAAGGCGTTTTCGGGCTTTTACACAATTTTTTCCACAGACTTTTACACAGCTGGGGATAACTTATGACAATGTGTTAATTTTATGTTTTGCTCTCATCGGAAAGGTATTTTTACATATGCAAGAATGGGAAATCTGTCTGCGGCTCGTGCTCTCGTGCATCATGGGCGGCATCATCGGCTACGAGCGGCAGATGCGGCACAAATCGGCGGGTCTCAGAACGAACATGCTCGTCTCGCTCGGCTCGTGTCTCATCATGATCATGTCCGAGGCGCTCTATGACAACGTCGAGGGCAAGACGAACGCCGATCCCGCGCGGCTCGCGGCGCAGGTTGTCAGCGGTATCGGCTTCCTCGGGGCGGGCGCGATTATGAAGGAGGGGCTGACCGTCACGGGGCTGACGACGGCGGCGTGCCTTTGGGTTGTGGCGGGCGTTGGACTCGCGGTCGGCGCGGGATTTTACTTCAGCGCGACGGTGACGACGCTCATCGTGTTCCTCGTCCTCGGCAATCTCTCGCGGCTCGATGCGTGGGTGGACAGCGACCGCCTGCTCTCGCTCTCGGTGCACACGGTCGACCGCCCGGGACAGATCATGCGCATCAGCGCGTGCATCGAGGATCTGCATCTGCGCTCGCGCGGAGTGAAGGTGCATACGGACGAAGACGAGGCGCCGCAGGCGGGAGAGCGGCGCATTTACGTCAGTTTTGAGGTTTTTAACACGGAGAACATCAAACCCGCCTTTATTGTGGATGCGCTGCGGCAGGTGGACGGGGTGCTCCGCGTGGATGTGGCTTGATTGTGGAAAAGAGGAAGTACAATGATCATCACATGGGACGAGTATTTTATGGGTATCGCGATTTTCTCCGCCTATCGGAGCAAAGACCCGCACACGCAGGTCGGCGCGTGCATCGTCAACGAGGATAAGCACATTGTCGGCGTCGGCTACAACGGGATGCCGAACGGGTGCGATGACAGCGAGTACCCGTGGGGGCGGACGGGTGAGTTCGCCGATCAAAAATACCCCTACGTCGTCCACGCTGAGCTCAACGCCATCCTCAACGCGAGCACATCGCTCAAGGGCTGCCGCATCTATGTTTCGCTCTTTCCGTGCAACGAGTGCTGCAAAGCCATCATCCAGAGCGGCATCCGCGAGGTCGTCTATCTCTCCGATAAATACGCCGCCACCGACAGCACGAAGGCATCGAAGCGGATGCTCGCCTCTGCGGGCGTTGTGTGCCGGCGGATGGAGACGGATTTGACGGAGGTGCCGGTGTCGTTCACGCCGGTGGAGACGTGACGCGGGATTTTCGTTCCTAGCGTTGTCAGTTTATGCAGCAGTACGTTACGCCGCCATAGCGAGCTTGAGGGCACGGCAGCGCCGTGCCCCTACGGGGGCGGCGTGGATTGCTGCGGGTTCATAAGAAGGCACCGTCACTTGCATTCTCCTCATTCCTAGCCGTGTATCCAAACTTCCGCGTCACTTAAGTTGCGGTATTGAGAGGCGGGATTTTCGTTCCTAGCGTTGTCAGTTTATGCAGCAGTACGTTACGCCGCCATAGCGAGCTTGAGGGCACGGCAGCGCCGTGCCCCTACGGGGGCGGCGTGGATTGCTGCGGGTTCATAAGAAGGCACCGTCACTTGCATTCTCCTCATTCCTAGCCGTGTATCCAAACTTCCGCGTCACTTACGTTGCGGTGATGAGAGGTGGGATTTTTGTGCCTAGCGTCATTATTCGTCGAATCCTGCGGGGGCGCAGAGTTCCAACCCGATGTGCTGCATCTATGGAGGAAAGGAAATGGATCGAGATGCTTCGGATCGGATGCGCTGTATTTCATTGGCCGTTTACATGGCGGTGTCGTTTTATTTTGCCTTTGATTTGATATTTCTCGCTGTCTATACGCTGATTGCGTGCGGCAAGGGCGGCGCATACGGCGTCGGGGTCGCCGTTCCCGCGATTTTGGTGATCGTTCCGTTTGTTCCTATTGTCAAGGAAATCCCGTGGAGACGGCTCTGTCTCGCTGCCGGGGGCGGGGTTTTCCTCCTGTACGGCGCGGCGCTCCTTTTGGTGGAGCCGGAGCTTCTGGAAGATCGGCTGTTTGAGATTACGATTCTCGTGGTGTCGTACATCGTGATTCAACTGGTCGCGCTACTGCTTCTGCGATATTTTTTGACGGTATGGAAAAGCGCGGGCAGGGGTGAGCGTCGCCGTTTTCTGGGGCATATGGGGGCTATTCTATTATTTAGGAGGGACGCCCGTTCTTTCGAACTGGTTTTTCCGCGGCGCAGCATAATATTTATAGACGAGAAAAGCTGCCGTATTTGTCATGCGGCAGCTTTTTCATGCAGTGTTCTGTTATTTTGGGGCGGTCAATAATGTATGACGTTCTCGGCGCGCCGGATTGCACGGCGTACATCGGCGCTCTCCTCGGACGTCAGATAGGCAAGCGTCGGCGCGGGGACGAGATCGGCAAGCTCTTTCATGCGTCCCTCGCGGATGCAGGTGCGGACGCTCGATGCGCTGATGGGCGCGCCCGCATGCTCCTTGCGCGGGATGATCTCGCAGGTGATGCCCGCCTGCGGGAGGAGGCGGTGCATACTGTCGTTGTAGAGGCTCGTGACGTGACTCGCCTGCTCCGCGCCGACGAAGCGGCGCGTGATGCCGAGTGCGGCGGCAATCTCTGTAAAGACAACGAGGTCGAGCGCCGCATGTCCGCGGATCGCCTCGTCCTCATCCTTTTGAAAATAGCTCGGGAACGTCGCCTGACTGACGATGTAGGGACCGCTCGCGTGGCAGACGACATTCGGCAGATGCGCCGTGCCCGCCCGCACAAGTCGTTCACGCACGGCGCCGGGGAAAAAGCTCACGTCCTCACTGACGATAAAGACGTGCAGGAGGTCGCTGCGCGCGGCGGCGTATTCGATGAGATACTGGTGCCCGAGTGTGAAGGGATTCGCATTCAGAACGACCGCGCCGATATTCTCATACGTGCCGGCGGGTGTCTCCGCCTTCCATTTGGCAAGCATTCCGGAAAATCCGTCGGGGCGGTTCTCCATAAAGACCACGCGGTTCGGCACGCGCGCGACCTCGTAGAATCCGAGCTGCTTAAAATACGGTGCGGTCGTCGGTTTCGTATAGAGAAAGACGCTCTCGTTGCCGCGTGCCGCCTGTACGCCCATGAGGTGATCGAGCAGACGGCGCAGCATCCCCTCGCCGCGGTGTTCGGTGACGACGGCAAAACAGCGCAGGGTATTCCCCGCGCAGCTCCCCGTCGCAATGAACGTGCCGTCCGCATCGCGGATCGCGCAGGTGTAGTCCACGTGCGCGTCGAGCCGCAGCCCCTCGTGCTCTAAGAGGGCGCGCACGGCACTTATCCCCGCCGTGTCGTCCGGGGCGATATGGATGATGTTAGACATAGTGACCGCCTTTCCTATATACTCGGGTCTATTTCCCGTACGGCACGCGGAAATAGTCCATATACGCCTTGAATTTATCCTGCGCCGAAAGGCAGGTATCTATCAGATAGCCGCGTTCCGACGTCCATTCGCGCAGCCCGCGATAATAGAACATTTTTAGGTCTTCGTCGATGATAAACGGAACAATGCCGTGTCGGAGGCATTCTTTCAGCAGGATCAGCCGCCCCACGCGTCCGTTGCCGTCCTGGAACGGGTGGATCGCTTCAAACTCATAGTGAAACGCGATGAGGTCTTCGAATGTTTTTTTCTTCACGATGCGGTAGCGGCGCAGCAGCGCCCGGATGCGTTCCGGCACCTCTTCCGGCGCCGCGGTACGGCGCCCGCCGACCTCGTTGGGCAGCGTTTTGTACGCGCCCGCCGGGAACCGCCCTATGCGTGCGTCGCGGGTTCCGGTCTTGAGCGTTCGGTGGAGCGTCTTGATAAAAACTTCGCTCAGTGCGTAATTTGCCTGCTCGATGGCGAGGTCGATACAGCGGAAGTGGTTTGCCGTTTCCACGATATCGTCGACATTGACCGCTCCGGTTTCTGCGGCAATCGTGTTCGTTTCGTAAATATAACGCGTTTGGTCGTGTGTCAGGCGGCTTCCCTCGATATGATTGGAATTATAGGTAAATTCGATTTGTATCTTATGATAGATGCCGCCCTTGACGCGGTCTTTTTTTCTGCGCGCAGCACCTCCGCCAGATTCTTCGGCGTGGTTGACCTCGCATTTGCGCGCCCCGGACGCTGCGTATCCGCGGGGATGTTCCATGTCTTGCCCGTGATAAAGGCGTTTGGAATACGCCCTGCCGCACAGTAATTGCGCACGGTGCGCTCCGAGATCCCCCACTTTTTCGCCAGTTCCGCCACCGATACATACGTCATAAACTACCTCCATATTTCTTATTATAGGATATAATCGGCAAGAAAACAACGTAATACAAATGATAAAATCCGATATTTTTGCCGTTGTCGGCAATCCGGTCGCCTCGTGCGTAGACTTTTCCCCGCGAAAATGCTATAATGACCGTGGATTTTTATGAGACGAACACGAAGAGGTGACATTTTGGATTTGAATTTTGGAGAGGGCCGCGTCGTCCCGGTCAATCTCGAGCACGAGATGAAGAACTCCTACATCGACTACGCGATGAGCGTCATCGTGGCGCGCGCGCTGCCGGACGTACGCGACGGGCTAAAGCCGGTGCACCGCCGCATCCTCTACGCGATGCAGGGCTCCGGCATGACGAGCACGAAGCCGTACAAAAAATCGGCGCGTATCGTCGGTGAAGTGCTCGGTAAATATCACCCGCACGGCGACAGCTCGGTCTACGACGCCATCGTGCGCATGGCGCAGGATTTCTCCATGCGCTACATGCTCGCCGACGGACACGGCAACTTCGGCTCGGTCGACGGCGACTCCGCCGCGGCGATGCGCTACACCGAAGTGCGCATGTCGAAAATCTCGGAGCTGATGCTGCGCGACATCGATAAGGAAACGGTCGATTTCACGGACAACTACGACGGCTCGGAGAAAGAACCGACCGTCCTGCCGGCAAAGTTCCCGCAGCTCCTCGTCAACGGCACGGCGGGCATCGCGGTCGGCATGGCGACGAACATCCCGCCGCACAACATGACCGAGGTTATCAACGGCACGCTCATGCTCATCGACAACCCCGACACGACCGTCGAGGAGCTGATGGGCGTCATCAAAGGCCCCGACTTCCCGACGGCAGGACTCATCCTCGGCACGGAGGAGATCCGCAAAGCATATACCACGGGACGCGGCGTCATCAAGATGCGCGCGCGCGCCCACATCGAGACCATGTCGAACGGCAAGCCGCGCATCATCGTCACGGAGCTCCCGTATCAGGTCAACAAGGCGCGTCTCATTGAGAAAATCGCCGAGCTCGTTCGCGACAAGCAGATCGACGGCATCACGGATCTCCGCGACGAATCCGACCGCAGCGGGATGCGCATCGTCATCGAGCTGCGCCGCGACAGCGCGCCGAACGTCATCCTCAATCAACTTTACAAACACACGCAGCTCCAAGACAGCTTCGGCGTCATCATGCTCGCGCTCGTTGACGGACAGCCCGTCATCATGAATTTGCGGTCAGTCCTTGGGCATTATATTAGTCACCAAGAGACCGTCATCACGCGGCGCACCCAGTACGAGCTCGCAAAGGCGGAAGCGCGCGCCCATATCCTCGAAGGACTGACCATCGCGCTCGACCACCTCGACGCCGTGATCACGACCATCCGCGAGAGCCGCACCGCCGACATCGCGCGCACCGCGCTCATGGAGGGCTTCAAGCTCACCGAAAAACAGGCGCAGGCGATCCTCGATCTGCGTCTCCAGCGTCTCACGGGACTCGAACGCGAAAAGATCGAGCAGGAGTATCAAGAAGTCCTCGCCGCGATCGAAGAGTTCAAGAGCATCCTCGCCGACCGCAATAAAGTCCTCGCCATCATCAAAAACGAGCTCATCGAGGTGCGCGACAAGTACGGCGACGAGCGCCGCACGGAGATCACCTTCGACGCGAGCGAGATGGACATCAAAGACCTCATCGCCGAGGAGGACGTCGTCGTCACCCTCACCATGAGCAACTACATCAAGCGCATCCCGCTCGACACCTACCGCCGGCAGCGGCGCGGCGGCGTCGGGGTGAAGGGCATGGGGACGAAGGAAACGGACGTCGTGAGCGACCTCCTCATCACGACCACGCATCACGAGATCCTCTTCTTTACGAACCGCGGGCGCGCCTTTGTCCTGAAGGCGTACGAAATCCCCGAGAGCGGGCGCGCGGCGAAGGGCACGGCGATCGTCAACCTGCTCGCCGTCGAAGCGGACGAGCGCATCACCGCCGTCATTCAGGTGCGCGAGTTCAAGCCCGACCGCTTCCTCTTCCTCGGCACGCGCAAGGGCGTCGTGAAAAAGACGCCGCTCGCCGAATTTGCGAATATCCGTAAGAGCGGCCTGCGCGCCGTCAACCTCGACGAGGACGACGAGCTCATCGGCGTGAAGTTCACGGACGGCGAGAACCGCATCATGCTCGGCACGCGCCTGGGTAAGGCGATCACCTTCCCCGAGGACGGCGTGCGCTCCATGGGACGCATCGCGCGCGGCGTGCGCGGCATCACCCTCTCCGACGGGGACGAGGTCGTCGCCATGGACATCCTAAAGAGCGGTTCCGAGGTGCTCACCGTCACCGAAGGCGGCTACGGCAAGCGTACCGCGGCGGACGAGTACCGCACGCAGACGCGCGGCGGCAAGGGCCTCATCAATATGAAGGTCACGGAGAAAACGGGTCCCGTCGTCGGCATCCGCGTCGTGCGCGGCAGCCAGGAGCTGATGCTCATCACCACCGAGGGCATCGTCATCCGCACCACGGTCGACGAGATCTCCCTCATCAGCCGCAACACGCAGGGCGTCAAGCTTATGACGATCGCCGAGAACGACCGCGTCGCCTCCATGGCAACCATGAACATGACCGTCGATCCGCCGATGGAATAAGAAAATATCAAAAACCGCATAGAAAACGGAGCCGATGCACAGCGAAAATGTGCGTCGGCTCCGTTCTTTTCGTTGGGGCTCAATTTTCATTTTTTGACGAGTCGGGCGATGCCGATGATGCCGGCGACGGCACAGACGAAGGAGAATGCGGCGAACATGAGAGAGCCGTCGGTTGGCGCGACGACGAGCGGGTCGAGGAGCCTGCGGAGCGGTATATCGTGGGCGAATGAGATAAATTGCAGGATACCGAAGGATTCCGATATCGGCAAGAGCGCGAAGGGAATGGGAATGAGCGGAGCGAAGACAAAGACCGCCTCATAGGGACTGCGTCCAAGCGTGCGCAGGCGGCGGATGACGAGCGGGAGCGCAGCGATGGGATAAAGCGCCGGAGCCATGGCGAATAGGTGCATATGTGTGCCGAATGGCAGGACGCCGAGCCCTATGAGGATAAAGAATATCGGAACGCTGACGAGATATAGGGCAATTGGGACGATGATGCCCGCGGCAGTAAGGAGCAACAGCGTTTGTACGATGAACGGTCTGCGCTCGATACTGCCGTTCGTGGAAAGGAAGGCCGCGCGCATAGGCGGGAGCTTATTAGAGATAGACGGAGCCCCCCAGCGGTTCTCAGCGGGACTGCCTTTTTTGAAGAAGAGAAATGCAGCGTAGGCTGATAGGAGCGGAAGGGTGACCATAAATATGAGAACGATGAAAAAAATCGAGCCGGCGAGAATATCATTCATATCAGTCGTCAAGTGGAATCCGCCGATGTATCCGGTCGGGGTGCCGCTGATCATCACCGACAAGGTAATGCCGATGCTTAGGAGGGACGAGACGAGCGTGAGCCCAAGGATGATGAGCGAGCACGGGACGAGCGGCAGGGCGAGCCAGCCGCTGCAGTTCATATCGTGCAGGCGGCGAATGACGGCGGGGAGCGAGAGCGTCAACAGGGCGAGGCAAACGGCGATACACGCGATGAACCAAGCGCCGGTCATCATCGTCCAGAATGCGGTCGTCATATCGCGAAAGAAAAATGCCGCGACGTAGTAGATGAGAGGAATGGAGAGCACCTCTAGGAGCAGGAATATGAGGCCGGAGCCCCCGAATAGGATGCCGACGGTCAGTGCAAAATCACGCCGCGAGAGTCTGCCGCTGCGGGAAAAAAGATCAAGGGGGATATATTCTCCCTTCTTTGTGTGCCTATTGTGATTTTCGCCTTGCTGTGTGGCGGGTGTGCCGGGGGCGGCGCATACGGGGGGTGGTTCTTTCGTGAAATCGCGTATGTCGGCGGATCCGAGCGGATCGTGGCCGAACCGGTTGTCGCCCTCCGTTCCCTTTGCAAATATGAGATACAGACAGAGGATGACATCGACGAACGGGACGAGGCGGAGCAACAGGAAGAAGCCTGACAGGTTAAGGTCGTGCAGGCGGCGAATCTGGAGCATGACACTGGATACAGCGTATGTAAGTACCACGACCCCCATGAGAGCTATGATGATCCATGTGACGATTTCACTATGGCGCAAATGCGGACTGAGCAGATCTAAGACGGAGGCAAGCAGGAGCATAGCTGCGCACATGAGGCCGAAGACGGCAAGCTGCCGCTTGAAATGACGCATGCGGTTGAGACGGCCGCGCCACGCGAAGAAGTGGGCGCGGAAGCCATGGTCGATCGGGTGCATGGGAATCCTTTCATTTACGGTATCGTGAAAACATTAAAAGTTGTGCAGAGGAAAAGCAAAGGGGTGTCACACGAAACAAACTCGTGCGGCACCCCCTCGTTTCATATGATATTATTCTTTCGGCGCGGTATCTGTGCGGGCGTAGGGATTGTCGTTATGCTCCGGCACTGCGGGCGCAGTCTCGCCGTAGACATACCCCGTCATATCGAGAGGATCGGAACCGTAGTCGTTGTCGCCCTCGGTTCCCTTTTTGAAGAACAGGTAGAGCCCGAGGCCGATGTTGACGAGCGGCACGAAATTCAGGAGGCAGAAGAAGCCCGACATATTGAGATCGTGCAGACGGCGGATCATCAGCATGTAGGCGGAGACCGTGAGCGGCAGGCAGAGCAGGAAGAACAGACCATATAGACCGAGCATCGCCGCCGTAAGTGCCCCCCCGTTCTGTGCGGGCTGCGGCTGGATGCCGGCGGCGATTATAAAGAGGATCATGATGATGATGTAAAGTGCAAAGCCGATGCCGAACAGCGCAAGGTTGCGGAAGAGATAGCGTTTCCGATTGAGCCGTCCTTCATAGTTGAAGAAGTTCTCCTTGATTCCGTTGTCGATGGTGTGCATAATAGCTCCTTTCATAATACGATGATCGTATGTTTGTCATTATACCATAGAAACGTGACGCAGCTCAAATGTATTGTCGGGTGTCCTTTTGGAGCAAACGGGCGATACTGACAATACTGACGATGCAGCAGAGGACGGTGAGTGAGACGAGCGCAGCGGAGATCAGGCTCGGCACCGCATTGTGGAATGAGAGAACGGCGGCGGGGACGGCGAGCAGCGGGAAGAGGAACAGACCGATGAAGAATGCGGGCAGAGAACTTGCGGTGTTGAGGAGCCGGAATGCCCGAAGCGGCTCACCGGGGAAAGAAGCGGAGACACCGTAGACGATCGGGAGAGCCAGATTGTTATAAAACGTGAGAAAAAGCCCCGTCCCGCCGAACAGTGCGGCGAGCGTCAGGGCAAAACTGCGCCGGGACAATCGACCCGCCGTGGTGAAAAAGCGCAGGGACGATACCGTATGCATAAAGACTCCTCCCGGTGCCGCAAGCCGTTCCGAAGGCTTGCAGCATGAAAAATTTTCAATCAAATAGGTCACCCGCCTCAGTTTGCTGCGGATGACCTTTGGCGTATGGAGAATTTCTAGCCGCCGATCTCCTCGTCCTCAGAGGAGACGGCATTGCGCCCCTTTTCCTTGGAGACGTAGAGAGCGCGGTCGGCGCGGTCGATGAGGGCGCGCAGGCGATCCTTGTTCCCGTGCCATGTGGATACGCCAAAGCTCATGGTCACACCGGCGAGGGCGACCTCGAGTTTGCGGCGCAGATCCTCACAGAATGCGGCCATCGTCTCGAGATCATAGTGCAGGGCGAGCAGGATGAACTCGTCGCCGCCGTAGCGGATGAACACATGGCGGCGGTCGATCTCGTCGTGTACGGTGCGCGCGATCTTTTTGAGTACGTTATCACCCTCGAGATGCCCCTTCGTATCGTTGACCGACTTGAAATGATCCACATCAAAGATCGCAAACGAGAATTTGAATCCGCGCTCATTGGCAAGCGCAGAAAATGCATCGAAACTTTTTTGGAGTTGGAGCCGGTTATAGCAGCCCGTGAGTGCGTCCCGCACCGCCTCTTCCTGCGACTCGCGCAGCTCCTGCGATAGCTCCGTATTCTCGCGGGCGAGCTTTGCGTCGCTCAGCATTTGCTCGCGCATGAGGAAGAAGATGAACGGCAGGGTCGTATAGACGGAAAATACCGTCGTTGCGAGCATGACCGCCGTTTGATGGTACTCCCAATGATAGGCGTCGATGCCGCCGAAGATGACGAACGAGATGAGCGTCAAAGAGGCGTAGCGGCACGCGGGGTGATGCTTCCAGCTCGAACGGATCACGGCGTGGATGAGTACGAGGAACCCGACGAGCAGAACCGGATAATAGATGTAGAGGAAATTCGTATAGCCGCTCAGACCGACAATCTCGGTCAGCGATGAGACGGCAAAGACCAGGACAAAGATGCGCCAGGTCGATTGGATCCGCCCGATGAAGCGCGGCGAGACGATCTCCCGGATGACCGGGATCACGGAAAGCGGCAGGATATAAAGCGTGACGAGATGGAGCTCGCACCATAGGTGGCTCATGCCGAAGACGCGGGGAAAGAACGATGAGGTTCCCGCCGTCCATAGGATAAAGACGCCGAGGAATGTGATGAGATAGAGATGGGTCTTTCGCCTGTGTGTCGAGTCGCGCCACATGAGCCCCATGAGGAGGAGCATGATCAGCGTGACGGCAATCGACAAACTCGAGATGTAGATGGCATCCGTCGTACTGAGTTTGCGTATCAGGTTCCCCTCGTTGCCAAATGCGAGATAGCCGATGCTTCCCAGCCAGTTCGGATCGGAGCTGCGCAGCATGATGGTCAGGCGCTTGCCCGCGAGATTGCTGTCAAAGTGCACATAGTGAAACGCACGCCCGCGCGTGTCGAGCAGCGACGACCAATCGCCGTGTGTGTAGACGAGATCGTTGTCCGCGTAAACATAGGCATCCTGATTTGACGTTGTGAAAAGGATGTGATCGCCGACGAACCGTGCCGAAACCGGAATCTCAAACGAAATATAAACGGTCGTCGTTCCCTTCGGCACCTTTGGCGGCACCGGAAAATCATAAGGGTGCCAATCGTAGCGATCCGCACGGAATCCAATGACATCCTTATAGTCCGGTTCGCCCTCGATGTACGCATACTCCGCCCGGATCGAGGGATCGAGCGGTGTCTTGAGTGTATGCCATGCCGAGGCAACGATGAGTGTCAGCAATGTAACGGAAAGCAGGGTAATCCAATTGCCCCGCGGGAAAGATACAATCTTGTTCATACAGGCATCCCCCCGGCTGCCATATTCTCCCCAATAAGAACATTAATTTGATTGCAGATATATTTACATATTTTTTTCATTATAGCACAGTCCAAGCAGAAAATATATCCTTTTTATGAAAAACGCACTGCCTCTCTATTGAAGAAGGCAGTGCGTGGTAGGAGTATTCTGTACTATACGCTAAAACAAGATAGATTGATATGGTCAAAGCCGGAAAGAAATGATTTAACGCGCCGTTCAATCTCATCTGCGCCGCCCTCGGCGTTCGACTCGATATTGAGCGGCATATTCGGATCGTGCAGGGATATGCGCAGGAGTGCCCAGCCGTCCGGGAAAACGACGCGTACGCCCTCGTAGGAGGGGGCGGCAATCGAGAGACCCGCATCCCGTACGCGCTGCTCGAATGCAGCGAGAACCTTCGTGCCGTATGCTTTTACATCGTTCGCGCCTTCAATTTTGATGCGCAGCTCGCGCGCTTCCTTGGGGGCGCGCAGCGGGGCGATGAGATCCGCGAGAGTGCGCCCCTCGCTGTGCGCTTTTGCGGCGGCGATGAGGAGTTTCACCGCGAGATACGCGCCGTCGTCGAGGTAGTAGTTCTCACTGAGCGCGCCGTGCCCCGAGGTCTCAATCGCGAGCGGGGAGACCTCCCCTGCTTCATTCCGGCGGATACATTCGTTGATGACGTTCTTGTAGCCGCGCATGTAGCGGAGATGTTTGAGCCCGAGATGATTTTCGAGGAACTCGGTGAGCCCGTCGGAGGTCACGGAGTCGGTGACGATGGTGTTGCCCGGATAGTCGGGGGCGAGAATCGCCGCCATCATGGCAATGAGGGCGTTCCTGCTGATATCCGTGCCGTCTGCGAGTACGGCGCTCATGCGGTCGACATCGGTGTCGAAGATGAGCCCGAGGTCGGCGTCCGACTCGATGACGGCTTCCTTGACGGCGCGCATGGCGGCGGGATCCTCGGGGTTCGGCACGTGGTTCGGGAAACGCCCGTCCGGGTCGAGGTAGCGGCTGCCCGTCGTGTCCGCGCCGAGCGGGGTGAGGATGCGGCCGGCGAAAAAGCCGCCCGCGCCGTTGCCCGCATCGACGACGATATGCATTCCTGTGAGCGGCTGCGCACCGCCGCCGAGCGCCGTGCGGATTTTGTCCACGAGATATTCGCTGTAACGCCCGATGAGGTCAAATTTCATCACATGGTCGAGCGTACCGTGCGCCTCCTCCGCCTCCGATGCGTATGTGAGGATTTTGATGATATCCTCTTTGTCCGTGCCGCCTGCCGGGGTGAAAAATTTCAGCCCGTTGCGGTTGTACGGGAGATGGCTCGCGGTGATCATGACGGATCCGTCGGCGGCAGTATCCTCAAAGATGGTCGCCATGAACATGGCGGGCGTCGAGGCGAGTACGCAGTCGATGCCGTGTGCGCCCGTGTGGGTGATGCCCGTCAGCACGCAGTCCTTGATGGCGAGCGCGGAGATGCGCGAGTCGTGCCCGACGGCGATGCGCAGCTCGTCGGGATGCTTGCCCGTCTGCTCCGCGAGGAAGCGGATGAAGCCGGCCGCGATACGGTTCGCCGCCTCCGGGGTCAGCGTTACGGGCTCGCCCGGAACGCCGGGAACGGCGACGCCGCGGATGTCGCTGCCGTTTGCGAGCTTCATGAAGTCGGCGTGGGTTAAGGGCATGGTCATCCTCCTTGTTTATCGGTACAGTGAAGCGTGATCGCTGTGCGCCAAAGTCCCGCATCATAGCCGCAACCTGAGTGAGGCGCAAGCTTTGATGCACAGCTAGGAATGCGGAGAATATGAGCGCCGGCGTAGTTAAGAGCTACGTCAAGCGAAGTATTCGACAAATGACAACGCTGTGCGCAAAGATCGCGCCTCACGTCTATCCGAAGAATTCCTCCTCGGCAGCTATACACAGCGCATGATAGATCGGCAGATGATATTCTTGAATGACGTACGTCTCGCTTGCGGGCGCCTTGATTACGATATCCGCAAGATCGTCTGCCGCGACGCGCCCGCCGGGTGTTCCGGTGAGAGCGACCGTCGTAAGACCGAGTGCTTTTGCGATCTCAAATGCATAGATGACATTCTTTGAATTGCCCGAGGTCGTAATGCCGAGGAGTATATCCCCCTCCTTCCCCAGCCCCAATACCTGCTGCGCAAACGTCAGATCGGGCGCCTGGTCGTTTGAGAACGCCGTGCTGATGGCGAGCTGGGAAGGCAGCGAGATCGCAGGCAGTGCACCCTGTAAGTTCTGCATGAAATAATCGACGGCGCGCGGATCTTTCGCGTCACATACCGCGTGAAGCTTATCGAGCATTGCCTCATCGAGGTGGCGCGGCAGGAGGAACCCTTTCATCAGCTCGCCGACGATGTGCTCGGCGTCCGAGGCGGAGCCGCCGTTGCCGCAGACGATGAGCTTGCCGCCCGCCCGGTAGCATTCGCAGAGCGCCGTGATTGCCGCGCGGATATCGGTGCCGCATCCCTCGAGTGCGGGATAGCGTGCAATGAGCGTATCAACGGCGGCATAGGTGGATGGTTTGACCATGATGTTATGCTCCTTTATGATTCTTACTGTACCTTCTATTATAGCGGCTCGGCCGGCTTTTTCAAGAGGAGAGAGGCAACGGGGGCTTGGCGCACGCAGTGTTATATCCGGCGGCGATACGTTGTACCCGGCAGTTGCCGGGGGCGATACGCGGGGGCTTCCCGGGATCTATATGCGTGCAGCAACAGAATACGAATGTTTTGCACTGTTCAGAGGGAGGATCTCCATCGAATTTAAGGCTATTTATCTTTATTTATAGATATTTATATTTATTTTATTGAATTGATTTTTATTTATTTTCCTACAGACGGTTTTAGAGGAAAAATAAGACCGCCGTGCGAAATACAAGCGCCCGGCGGTCATTTTAGATGCAGTGATGCTGTGAAATTATAGTGTTTGGCGGCAGCTTTCCGGGGTGAAAACAAGGACGCGTGCGGCAAAGGGGCATTTTTCTTTCATGCGGGTGAATAATGTGCCCTCTTTGAGGAAGGATGCGGTTCCCGTGAGCAGAAATCCGGTGCCGGGGCCGATATATCCCTCGACTTCGCGCGCTCCGAGTGTGAGTTCGACATGGGGGTTCTCTTTGCTGTTCTTCTCGGTCTTGCGCATCCCTGCCGCCGGGATGAGGATCTGCTCCTCGTCCGTGACGATCAGGTAGCTGTTCCACGTATTCGCGATATGTGCTTCGCCGCTTGCGGAGGCGGTGCCGATGGCGACGACGCCTTCATATTTCAGGCAGTCAAAGAATTTTTCAGGAAGCATAGCGATCTCCTTTATGGATAAAACCGCCCTCGCGGGCAGTTTAGGTGCATTCTCGTTTTAGCGATTGCGATAGCGGTCGGCGATGCTGCGGGGGCTGTCGTCCATATTTATATCGGTCGGCAAGGGAGCGGAGACGCCCTGCGGACGGATGTCGGTGACGGTGGGACGCGGGGCGATGTCCTGCCTGCGCGGGGCACTGCGGTAGACGTTCTCCTCTTCTTTACGACCGCGGAAGCGGTTCCAGATCCAGCGGATCGCCATGACAGCGATAAAGACGAGAGCGACGTTTGCAAGGACGCCGAGGATGTCGGCGAGGAAGCCGCTGCCGAGCCCGAACATGGAGGCGAGCATGGAGCCGAGGAGCATTCCGCCCGCGAGGAACCCGATGCTGCGCAGGGCGTTGCCCCAGCCGGTGCCGCTCCTTGCGGCGTTTGCCGTGCCCGCCGCCGTGCCGGGCTTGGCGGCGTTCGGAGCGGTCTTGCCGAGATCATTTGCGCTCTTGGAGGGGGCGTAGCTGCCCCCGTTGCCGGAGACGGATTTGCCGCTGCCGCGCTGTGCGGGTGCCGCCTTTGGTGCGGCGGGGGCGGAGCGCGGTGCGATACGGGCGCCGCCGCGGGCTGCCTCCGCCTCTGAAATGAGGACACCCTGCACGGCGTTCGGTATGATGATCGGTGCGGCTGCGACGGTCATGGAGGTGATCATCGCGGCGGCGAGGATTTTCTTGAGGTTCATTTATGATTCTCCTTTTTTATGTAAAATTCGGTGTATGATGTTTACGTCTATTTGTCCCGCGGCGGCGCCGCTTGGCATTTGCCTTGTCAAAAAAGCGGCGCTTAAAAATCGCTGCGGCAAACGCCGCGCGGCTGAGCCCTCAAACGATTTAGGGCGGCATAACGAATCGCCGTATGAAATGACACCGCTATACGCCAAAATCCCGCAGATCAAACCGTACAGTAAGTGACGCGGAAGTCTGGATGCAGAGCAAGGAATTGAGGAAAACGCGAGGAAGGCGTAGATGAGCCCTACGTCGACGAAGCGTTTGACGAAAATGACACAGCTATGCGCCAAAATCCCGCGTCACTCCTTATAAGACTTCACATCTTCGGGAAACGCATAAATCTCCCCCACCGTATCAAGCTCTCCCGACAAATAGCGGTCGATATCGTCAACGTCAATGTAGAGTTTGCAGTCGATGTCGAGATAGCCCTGTTCGCGCCCGTCGGAGAGATCGCGGATCGCGATGAGCTTCTCGCGGAGTTTCAGCAGGTCGCTGCGCGCCGCATGGACATCCAGCCGCAGCTGCGGTACGCCGTATTCTTTGAGGACTTCTTCCATCGTCATACGCTGTGACATAGGTATCTTCCTTTCTTTCGTATGTTCAGTCTATCATATGTCGCTGAAATCAGAATGAAATGATTCCGGTTTCATTTTGTCTGCTGCTGTCTCTGCTTGAGGGAATGGAGCGCACGCTCAAGGGTGCGCTTTTCGTGCAGATAGGATTCGTAGTCGAGATCCCCGGCAGCGCCGCGCATCCGCACATTCAGTGTTGCGATTGCCGCCTCTAGGCGGCGAACTGCGCTGTCTTCAGCGGTCATAGTCCCCTGCTCCTCCTCCGTATTCATAAGTATTCGGCGGGTGCCGCGTCACAAAAGGAACGGGCGCCATTCTTCTTTTTCTGTTACTTCATAGGGGATGTGCATGGTCTCGAGAAGCACGGCGGTGCGCCGCATCGCGTCCTCAATGTCCGACTGCGCGGAGTATAATTCCTTGGCGGGATTATATACGCCCGGTGAAAAGTAATAGGTGCTGCTTTGTCGACCGTCTTTTTGTCGGATGCGGATGGACATGCTGTATTGGTCTGCCTCCGAACATCATGCGGCTCCTTTCCTTTTGTGCACGTGTGAAACATGATTGCTGCGCGTATTATAATTTCCGCGGATGCGAAAAGGGACTGCTGCACAGTTCCCTCATGCAGCAGCTCCTCATAGGCGGCGCGCCGTTAGAAGAAATATCGTTCGAGATTGTTTTGCAGCACGCCCTCATCGGAGAAGATGCCGGTGCCGAACCGCAGCACGAGGGTGTGCGGCAGCGCTGCGGCGCGGATGGTGACGGTATCGGCGGCGAGATCCCGTGAAAAGGAGATCGCTTCTTTGGGCGCGAAGTATTCCTCCCCCGCCGTTTCATTCCGAATGGCGATGCCCTCCCGATAGAGGATGATCTCGTGATGCCGGTCGGTCTTTTTGCGCAGCTCAATGACCGTGAAGATGATCATGAGGACGCTCATCAGGTTGAGCTTTCCGGCGTTCCAAAAGCCATCATGAAAAACATCTCTTTTGGGCGAACGATTCGTCCGGTCAGATTATGATACGGCGCCCGCACTGTCTTTTTTGGTGCGGATGATTTATAATATACGTTGCCATTGTTACAAAAAGATTGGAAGGAGAGGCGTCCTTTTGAAGAAAGATTTTTATGAAAACGCATGGGAAAATGCACTCATGCTCGCGGCATCCCTGCGCAGGGAGCATCGGCGGCTCGTGTTCGCGCGTACGCTTGTGTTCCCGGCGGCGGGGGCGGCGCTGATCCACGGATATGATCGCGGAGCGGCGGGAGAGATGCTGCTCGGGCTGTTCCTCGTCGTCCTCTTTGCCGTGCTCGTGGCGCGGCACGCCCGCCTGGAGAGGCGGCGGCGGTTCATGGAGGCGTATCTTTCGGTCGTGGCGGGGTATCTGGCGCGGTTCGCGGGGACGTGGAAAAGCGAGCCAGTGACGGGGGCGCAGTACCGCAAGGCGAAGCGTCCGCCCGATGCGGATCTGCACATCTTCGGTACGGCGTCGCTCTATCAGTACCTGTGCTGCGCGCGCACGCTCGCAGGGCGGGATCGGCTTGCCCGCGCGCTCACGGCGAC
>NZ_AENV01000002.1:0-184999 GCF_000183625.1 Selenomonas sp. oral taxon 137 str. F0430 | reverse complement strand
ACCAACAAAATAAATCAAGCCCTCGACCGATTAGTACTGGTCAGCTGCATGCGTTGCCGCACTTCTACGCCCAGCCTATCTACCTCGTCTTCTGCAAGGGGTCTTACTCTCTGATTGAGATGAGATACTTCATCTCGGGACGGGCTTCACGCTTAGATGCTTTCAGCGTTTATCCCTTCCGAACGCAGCTACCCGGCCGTGCCCTTGGCAGGACAACCGGTACACCGTTGGTTCGTCCACTCCGGTCCTCTCGTACTAGGAGCAGCCTCCCTCATGTATCTTGCGCCCGCGATGGATATGGACCGAACTGTCTCACGACGTTCTGAACCCAGCTCACGTACCACTTTAATGGGCGAACAGCCCAACCCTTGGGACCTGCTTCAGCCCCAGGATGTGATGAGCCGACATCGAGGTGCCAAACCTCCCCGTCGATATGGACTCTTGGGAGAGATTAGCCTGTTATCCCCAGGGTAGCTTTTATCCGTTGAGCGATGGCAATTCCACTCTCTTTCCACCGGATCACTAAGCCCTACTTTCGTACCTGCTCGACCCGTCAGTCTCGCAGTCAAGCTCCCTTCTGCCTTTATGCTCTGCGCGCGATTTCTGTCCGCGCTGAGGGAACCTTTGGACGCCTCCGTTGCTCTTTCGGAGGCGACCGCCCCAGTCAAACTGCCCGCCTGGTACTGTCCCGAATGCTGTTAACATTCCGGTTAGATCCTTAGCATATAAAGGCCGGTATCCCAACGGTGACTCCAATACCTCTAGCGAGATATTTTCCCAGTCTCCCGGCTATCCTGTACGTTATATGCCAAAGACCAATGCCAAGCTGCAGTAAAGCTCCATGGGGTCTTTCTGTCCAGTCGCGGGTAACCTGCATCTTCACAGGTATTTCAATTTCACCGGGTCCCTCGTTGAGACAGTGCCCAAATCGTTACGCCTTTCGTGCGGGTCGGAACTTACCCGACAAGGAATTTCGCTACCTTAGGACCGTTATAGTTACGGCCGCCGTTTACAGGGGCTTCAGTTCGCTGCTTCATCCCAAAGACTAACAACTCTCCTTAACCTTCCTGCACCGGGCAGGCGTCAGCACCTATACTTCAGCTTGCGCTTTCGCAGGCACCTGTGTTTGTGGTAAACAGTCGCTTGGGCCTCTTTTCTGCCGCCGGCTGTCGCTCCATCAGTAAATAACTTCACAACCTCCGGCCATCCTTTTCCCGAAGTTACGGATGCATTTTGCCGAGTTCCTTAACGAGGGTTTTCCCGCGCACCTTAGGATTCTCTCCCCGCCTACCTGTGTCGGTTTGGTACGGGCGGATCAGTTCTCGTTAGAAGCTTTTCTTGGCAGTGTAGTGCGGCTGAATTCAGATTGACCGTAGTCTCTCCTATCTATCGGTTCTCGGCCTTATAGTACGGGGATTTGCCTCCGTACTAGCCTACCGCCTTCGACGCGCCCAACAGTCGCGCGCTCAGCTTCCTTCCTGCGTCACTCCATCCTCAAACAAACTGACCCGGTACCGGAATTTTCACCGGTTGTCCATCGCCTATGCTTTACGCCTCGGCTTAGGTCCCGACTTACCCTGGGGCGACGAGCGTTGCCCAGGATCCCTTAGGCTTTCGGTGGACAGGATTCTCACCTGTCGTTTCGCTACTCATACTGGCATTCTCACTTCTTACTCGTCCAGCAGTCCTTCCGGTCTGCCTTCTTCCAAGTAAGAACGCTCCCCTACCCAAAGTATTACTACTTTGCCGCGGCTTCGGTTCTGTGCTTGAGCCCCGGATATTTTCGGCGCAGGGCCTCTCGACCAGTGAGCTATTACGCACTCTTTTAATGGTGGCTGCTTCTGAGCCAACATCCTGGTTGTTTTCGAAGTCCTACATCCTTTTCCACTTAGCACAGCATTTGGGACCTTAGCCGGCGGTCTGGGCTGTTTCCCTCTTGCGTACGGGTCTTATCACTCGCACGCTGACTCCTAAGCTGCCCATATAAGCCATTCGTAGTTTGACTGGGGTCGGTAGGCTTTACGCCCCCTTGCCCGATCAGTGCTCTACCGTCTTTATGGTTATTCGCTTAAGGCTAGCCCTAAAGCTATTTCGGGGAGAACCAGCTATCTCCACGTTCGATTGGCATTTCACCCCTATGCACACCTCATCCGAAAGTTTTTCAACACTCACCGGTTCGGTCCTCCACTCATTTTTACCTGAGCTTCAACCTGGACATGCATAGATCACTGTGGTTTCGGGTCTGATCCATACTACTTCCGCCCTCTTAAGACTCGCTTTCGCTGCGGCTCCGCGTCTCCCGCTTAACCTCGCAGTATAAATCAACTCGCCGGTTCATTCTTCAATAGGCACGCCGTCGCACATTGATTGTGCTTCGACTGTTTGTAGACATACGGTTTCAGGTTCTTTTGCACTCCCCTCCCGGGGTTCTTTTCACCTTTCCCTCACGGTACTTTCCGCTATCGGTCGTTTCGTCATGTTTTAGCCTTGGATGGTGGTCCACCCTGCTTCCCACCGGGTTCCTCGTGCCCTGTGGTACTCTGGATTCCTGCCCACTCTCTCTTCTTTCGTGTACGAGGGTCTCACTCTCTTCGCCGTACCTTCCCCAGATACTTCCACTAGATGATGAAGCTTGTTGCAGGTCCGCAACCCCAAAGAACCGAAGTCCTCTGGTTTGGGCTCCTCCCGTTTCGCTCGCCGCTACTCAGGGAATCACTGTGCTCTACTCATGAACATTCTGGCGCATCTCTCGGTCTATTTCCTCCTCAGCTGTGTCATCAGCCGTCGCCGTAGCTTCCGACTACGACTCCGTCTTCTTCCTTGCTGAGAAGTAAATATCCTGTCGATCTGCATCCAGCCCATTCATGAGCAGAACACCTTTGTTTTCTTTTCCTCCGACTACTTAGATGTTTCAGTTCATCGGGTGGGTCTTCCTACCTCGAAAGTAGGATGACAGGTCATTACTCCTGCCGGGTTGCCCCATTCGGAAATCCATGGGTCAATGCTTACTTGCAGCTCGCCATGGCTTATCGCAGCTTATCGCGTCCTTCTTCGTTTCGAAACGCCTAGGCATCCGCCGTATGCCCTTCTTCGCTTGACTTACGTCTTACGACTAAAAGGTATTTTCGCTTTATCCTAATTTGCTTGGAGAAATGTTTTCACATTCCTCGGGAAAATCCATTCTGTTCTTCTTTCCATCAGTTGCCCAATGGATAGACCTCAGTGAGGAAAACACTTTCGTGTCTCCCTTTATTTAGATTTTCTTTTCGTTTCTTCTGTGTAGTTTTCAGTGAACATGAGAGCAATATACCCTCAAAACTAGACAATGCAGAATTCAGCCAAATGACCGACCTAAGATATGAACCGTGAAGTTCATCTTATCCTTAGAAAGGAGGTGATACCAGCCGCACCTTCCGATACGGCTACCTTGTTACGACTTCACCCCAGTCACCTTCCCCACCTTAGACGGCTGCGCCGGCTTCGGGTGTGAACGACTTCCGTGGTGTGACGGGCGGTGTGTACAAGACCCGGGAACGTATTCACCGCAGTATGCTGACCTGCGATTACTAGCGATTCCGACTTCATGCAGGCGAGTTGCAGCCTGCAATCCGAACTGAGAAACGGTTTTGAGGTTCGCTTAAGGTCGCCCTCTCGCTGCTCTCTGTCCGTCCCATTGTAGTACGTGTGTAGCCCAGGTCATAAGGGGCATGATGACTTGACGTCATCCCCGCCTTCCTCCGCGTTCTCCGCGGCAGTCTCCTTTGAGTGCCCACCACTACATGCTGGCAACAAAGGACAGGGGTTACGCTCGTTGCGGGACTTAACCCAACATCTCACGACACGAGCTGACGACAGCCATGCACCACCTGTTTTCTTGTCTCCAAAGAGAATAGGATATCTCTATCCCTGTCAATCAATGTCAAGACCTGGTAAGGTTCTTCGCGTTGCTTCGAATTAAACCACATACTCCACCGCTTGTGCGGGTCCCCGTCAATTCCTTTGAGTTTCTGTCTTGCGACCGTACTCCCCAGGCGGGATACTTATTGCGTTAACTCCGGCACGGTAGGGGTCGATACCTCCCACACCTAGTATCCATCGTTTACGGCCAGGACTACCGGGGTATCTAATCCCGTTCGCTCCCCTGGCTTTCGAGCCTCAGCGTCAGTTGCAGTCCAGAAAGCCGCCTTCGCCACTGGTGTTCCTCCCAATATCTACGCATTTCACCGCTACCACTGGGAATTCCGCTTTCCTCTCCTGCACTCAAGCCATATAGTTTCTTGCCCATCACGGGGTTGAGCCCCGAACTTTTAAGCAAGACTTACATGGCCGCCTGCGCTCCCTTTACGCCCAATGATTCCGGACAACGCTCGCCACCTACGTATTACCGCGGCTGCTGGCACGTAGTTAGCCGTGGCTTCCTCAAAAGGTACCGTCATTACTCAGCACTATTCGCACTGCGTACGTTCGTCCCCTTCAACAGAGCTTTACGATCCGAAGACCTTCTTCACTCACGCGGCGTTGCTCCGTCAGGCTTGCGCCCATTGCGGAAGATTCCCCACTGCTGCCTCCCGTAGGAGTCTGGGCCGTGTCTCAGTCCCAATGTGGCCGTTCATCCTCTCAGACCGGCTACTGATCGTCGCCTAGGTAAGCCGTTACCTTACCACCAGCTAATCAGACGCAGACCCATCGATCAGTGATAGCTTATATATAGAGGCCATCTTTCATGTAGGGAAGATGCCTCCCCTACACGCCATTCGGTATTAGCATTCCTTTCGGAATGTTGTCCCCATCTGATCGGCAGGTTGTCTACGTGTTACTCACCCGTTTGCCACTAAGCTCATAAAAGCAAGCTTTCATTCGCTCCGTTCGACTTGCATGTGTTAAGCACGCCGCCAGCGTTCGTCCTGAGCCAGGATCAAACTCTCCGTAAAAGAAGAGCCTCACTCGACTCATTAATGTCATTCTGTAAAAGAATTGTTCTCGTTGACCAAATTATCAACGATGTTGCATCTGGCTTCGGTTAGATTATCTCTAACCTCTCTGCATTGTGTAGTTTTCAGGGTACATCTTGCGCGCCTCGACAGCCTCTAGCCTTCATCAGCGCGACTGTCATAATATAACACAACGGCTTTTCTTCGTCAAGTCCCTTTTTCTTGATTTTGTCAAAAAATCTGAAAAAATCTAAGCTAAAATGAGTGAATATCTTAATCTTAATAAACGAAGTTCAGTTCTGTCCGCTCCGCAAGACTCGGCGCAATGGCATCCTTCTCCGAAAGGACGACAGGGGTAAACGGCCACGCGACACCGATGGCAGGGTCATCCCAGCGGATATTACCGTCACAATCCGGCGCATAGAGATTATCCGCCTTATACTGCACCTCAACATTATCGGTGAGCGTAATAAACCCATGGGCAAAGCCGCGCGGAATGAAGAGTTGACGATAATTCTCTGCTGAAAGCTCGATTCCGATCCACTGCGCATAGGTCGGCGAACCGCAGCGAATGTCGACCGCAACGTCAAAGACGGCGCCGCGTGATACGCGCAGCAGCTTTGCCTGTGCCATCGGATTCAGCTGATAATGCAGTCCGCGCAGTGTCCCTCTCTCGGCAGAAAAGGAATGATTGTCCTGCACAAAGTCGACGTGAATGCCCGCATTCTCCATTTTCTTCTGCGACCAGCTCTCCATAAACCAGCCCCGCGCATCCCCAAATACCTGCGGCTCTAGAATGCGCACGCCGGGCAGTTTCGTCTCAATAACCTTCATAAAGTTCCTTCTATCTATCGTTAATCACGCGTTTCAAATAGTCGCCGTATTCGTTCTTCGCGAGCGGTTCCGCAAGCCGCATCACCTGCTCGGCATCGATGTAGCCCATGCGATACGCGATCTCCTCGATACAGGAAATCTTGAGTCCCTGCCGCGCCTGTATCGTCTGGACGAATGTTGCCGCCGAGAGGAGGGATTCGTGCGTCCCCGTATCGAGCCACGCATAGCCGCGCCGCAGACGCTCAACGTAAAGCTTCCCGGCCGTCAGATACGCAATGTTGACATCCGTAATCTCCAGTTCCCCGCGTGCCGAGGGGCGAATCGTCCGCGCGACGTCCACAATGTCCGCATCGTAGAAGTAAAGTCCCGTCACCGCATAGTTGGACTGCGGATGCTTCGGCTTTTCCTCCAAAGAGGTTGCATTCCCCACCTCATCAAAGGAAACGACGCCGTACCGTTCCGGATCAGAGACGTAGTAGGCAAAGACCGTTGCGCCTGTATCGCGCTGCACAGCATTTTGCAGTACCTGCGCAAAATCCGATCCATAGAAGATGTTATCTCCGAGGACAAGTGCGCATCCCTCGCCCGCGATGAAGTTCTCTCCGATGAGGAACGCCTGCGCGAGTCCGTCCGGATGCGGCTGTACGGCATAGGAAATCGAAAGACCATACCGGCTGCCGTCACCAAGGAGCGATTGATAGAGTTCGCTGTCCGCAGGCGTCGTGATGATGAGAATGTCACGAATCCCTGCGAGCATCAGCGTGCTGAGCGGATAGTAAATCATCGGCTTGTCGTAGATCGGCATGAGCTGCTTTGATACGACCTTCGTCAGCGGATAGAGCCGCGTTCCCGAGCCCCCTGCGAGGATGATGCCCTTTCTTATCATACGTCACCTCTCCATTTTGATGCTATAGAATTTCGACAGGAATGGCGACTTTTCCTTGTCTATGTTATGATATAGGAAAATAAAGGAGGACTTTTATGAGCGAATCAGTTAATTTTGCTGTCGGCGAACCGTTCCCCCTGCCCATTCTCGCGCAGGCGGACGGTGGGATGTTCCAAGTCGATAAAAACGGGATGATGTTCCTGCTCCAGCTATCACGGGCGGACGTCGTCGCCGTCGAAGCATTCCGCACAGGCGAAATCGAAATCGCGGTCACGGAGGTTGACGGCATTCTGTTCTTCCTCTACCGTATCGACGGCATCTTCAAAGACGGATGGGGTGACGCACCGCTCTCCCTCTCCCTCGTCAAGGACGAACTGCTGCCGAGCGAGAGAGACCTGCGCGATCCGACCATCCATCTCTACCTCGTCGATACAAATCTGAAAATCCTGCTCGCACAGCGCACGGCAAGGATCCCCGAGGAGTTTGCGGAGATCATCCGAAAAACTGTCTGCACACAGCTCGCTCAGCCACGCTCCGCCCTTGCCTTCCAAAAGAATGTCTCCGAAATCTGGGCAAAATACAGCGCCGCAAAGCTCCGCGCCATGGCAGACGCCGCACACACGCTGCCACTCTCCATCGGCAACGCCCCGCTGCACTAAAAACCGCCTCATCCGACCATACCGATTGGATGAGACTGTTGCTATCTCTCTTATTTTTCTCGCCGAATAATATAACGCTTATCGATTTCGTTTAGAAAGCGCGAGCAAAAATATCGTTGCGAATCGCCGACGGATTTCGTTATGGATTTAAGATATATCAGCCCCAAATATTCCTTTGCACGAGTCATAGCCACATAAAAGATGCGGCGCTCCTCCTCGATGTTACCGCTCTGTATCGCCTTATTGGTTGGGAAAAGACCCTCACTGCATCCGGCGACAATAACAATCCGAAATTCCAAGCCTTTGGAAGCATGTATGGTCATTAAATTCACGCCGTCGAATCTTTCGTCATTCCCCGCATCCTCCGCCGCCATAACGGAAACAATAAACTCATCCAACGAATCATATTCTTTTGCCACCGAGAGCATCGTATTAATATTTTCAAAATGCGGAACGATACTCTCGCCTTTTCTCAAGCTGCGCTCAATGATTGCATGATAATCAAGTATATCAATGATCCTCTGAATCATGGATTGAACCGAAATGTGCGCATCTCGCAATTCCGCTAATTGCAATAAGAACCGATATACGGCTCCGATATACATACGCCCTCTAGTCTGCTCGCGTTCATATCGTCGCAGCGTGACGACGATCTTCTCAAGGGTAAGCGCAGGATCGCTCCAAATATCAATTACCGCAACATCCGGTATGTCTTTCGCACGAAAACCTCCGCCGAGAAGTTTTAGAACCCTCTCAAGCGCTGCAAAATCCCCCGAAGAATGAATCAATCGCAGACACGCAAGGATATCCTTCACTTCTTTTCTTGCACAAAACGGTGTATTCGAATGGATACGATACGGAATCTTCTCCTTGAGCAAGCCGTATTCGATGGATTCCGCAAGGAATCCGGAGCGATACAGCACGGCTATATCCCGTAACGCGATGCCTTTCTCCCCAAAAGAACGAACCATATTGGCAATCTGATTCGCTTGTTCATATTCGTCCGATGCACCAAGAGAAAGAATCTTTGTTCCGGCAGTATTTTCCGTAAACATATTTTTCTCCAGCGAGTGCTCGTTATTTCGTATCACACAATTTGCCCCCTCAACGATATTCCTTGTTGAGCGGTAGTTCTGTTCCAGATAAAATTTTTTGAGGCGCGCCTTTTGAATAAAATGAAAGAATTTCTTCAAATCCGCCCCGCGAAACGAATACATACTCTGACTATCATCCCCCACCATGCACATCCCCCGCATACCGGGACATAACAATTCTATCAAGCGCAGATCCGAAGAGGACGAATCCTGACATTCATCAGCGGTCACATAGCGAAATCTGCGGTTGACAGCTTCACGAACATCATCGTATTCCTCCATGGCTTTGATCGCGAAATTGATAAGATCTCCAAAATCAAGTGCATTCACCTCTTTGAGCATCCGCTGATAGATTTCATAATACGAAGCGATACACCGCCTTAATTCCTCTTTTTCTTGAGATATTGCCATTTCTGGTGTGACACGTTTTTCTTTCCATCGGCCGATAATCGTCATGACCATTTTAGCCGGAATACCCCGGCGCTCTTGCCCGATGCTGCGCATCGCCTTTTTTAGGAGATTCATCGCATCTTTTTCATCATAAATGGAAAATTGATTTGTATACCCCGAAAAGCGATTTTGAAAATACCTGAGAAGTTTTGCACAAAATGAATGATAAGTCCCGACAAAAATTCCTCTCGCCTCATCGCCAAGCGCTTGAATAACTCTCGTTCGCATCTCATCCGCAGCCTTCTGCGTAAAAGTGAACAACAGTATATTAGCGGGTGACACGCCGTCCTCAATCATATAGGCAGTGCGAGAGACAATCGTCTTCGTCTTGCCCGCCCCTGCCCCCGCGATAATGAGCGACGGTGTTTTATACTCCTGCACCGGAAGACGCTGCTGCTCGTTGAGCTCTGCCAGTATCGCCTTTTGCTTCTCATTCATCCCTGGGAGCACGCCCTTTCTCGCTCACACATCACGAATTTCCTAATATCTATGCGCAAATCCCTGTAGTTAAAATAGCTCTCAAATCATCATAGTGATTATACGCTAAATCTCATACTTTTGGAATCATTAACAAAGCGTTTTGAGAAGGTTTTCCCTGTAAGGATGTTCGCATTGCATCTCCACGCAAAAATACCACTCGATTTTTCGAGTGGTATTTTTTTGTATGAAATATGTAGCTGTGCAACCGAGATTGACCTCTGTGAGAGCCAATTCATGGAGTTTCAATACCGCGAGCGGTATTCGCCTGTGCAACTCCTCACTCAGGACGCATACATTGACGGCACAAAGTTTCAATACCGCAAGCGGTATTCGCCTGTGCAACCCTCGAATACAGTGGTGCTCACAATGGCGAACAAGTTTCAATACCGCAAGCGGTATTCGCCTGTGCAACTCCTCACTCAGGACGCATACATTGACGGCACAAAGTTTCAATACCGCAAGCGGTATTCGCCTGTGCAACGTAGAGAGTTCGCGTCCACGCCCAGACAGGCCCTGTTTCAATACCGCAAGCGGTATTCGCCTGTGCAACTGCGGGAGGCGTTGAAGATGCCTGCGCTCTGCCGTGTTTCAATACCGCAAGCGGTATTCGCCTGTGCAACACTGGTGTCTATGTTATCATGACTTCGAATGATGGTTTCAATACCGCAAGCGGTATTCGCCTGTGCAACTTCGAATATCATACTAACGCCATTAGAAGAGATAAGTTTCAATACCGCAAGCGGTATTCGCCTGTGCAACTCTGATTAGGAGGTAGTTAAAATGAAGTCATGGAAGTTTCAATACCGCAAGCGGTATTCGCCTGTGCAACGAGAGGTCTTGAAAGGATAAGGAGGAAGTTAATTGTTTCAATACCGCAAGCGGTATTCGCCTGTGCAACAGCATACCCGCTGAAGCCGCGCGGGTGCTAGCGTAAATCGGTACATTTTGAAAACCTCGACGGTGGAATGCGGCTCTCCGGTCCCGGCGGAGGTTTTCGCCCGATGTGTGTACTTTATCATTTTTTTCCCTTTTTCGCAAGATTTTCTTTCTTTTTTGAGGGGCTACATTGAAAAAAAGATGCTAATATGCCCCCTCTTTTCCCATGTTTTAGTGGGGTGATCGAAAACCTCGACGATACTATGCGGGTCTCAGGGTTCACGAAAGGTTTTCTATGTGTAGGCCAATTTTGGCAGTAGGAATTATTTTTGTTTTTCACGTTTTCTTTTATACTATTTGCAGGAAAGCAGACGTAATCGCTCGAATCAATATAACAGGCTACTAAGGGGGGATTCTATTGGCACGGGACGCGGAGAGGATGGGGCGACGCAAGGGCGCTCCTTTTACGCCCTTTATGAAGCATTATGATTTGCTTCGCTCTTTTTTGCGCCGTATTTCGTACGGTTGTTATGCGCGCGCAGATTTTATTGCGCTTGGTGTGAGCGGTCGTTCTTATGATGATCTGCGTCGACGTATGGAGGTGTTCGTGCCGGAGATGTATGTGAGGAAGTCCCGTCATAAGAACGTGCAGAATGTGACGCTCCGGGGAGATGCCTATCTGTCTTCAAATAATTATTTGATTCATTCGTTCCGCTGTGCCGGCTTTACAAGTCCGATACAGGTCTTTTGTTTGCTTTCCATTCTACAATATGTACAGACGTTAGATCGTTCGGTGCCGCGGGTAGAGCTGCTGAACCGGTTGGCTCTTGGTATGCCCGACTTGAATGAGTCGACGCTGCGTTCTTATCTTCGTCTCCTTTGTGAGGTGGGACTCCTGCGCCGTACATCTATGGGGACGGCTCAATTTACTGCTGTGAAAAATCCGCTGCGTACTCTCTCGGCGGAGGATGCACGTCTCTTGCGCTTTGCTATGGTATTCTACCGGCAGGCTGCGCTCGTTGCTGTTCTGGGCTATGATCCGGCAGATGTGCTTGATCGGTCATTCCCTCCTGCGCCGACCGAAACGCTATGGTTATTCAAAAATGCGCCTGCGGTGCGCATTCTCGATGACGCTGTTCTCCTGACCTTGATCTCTGCGATCGAGCGGAGGGAGGCAGTGTCTTTTTGTTATGAAGGCTCTGCACTGTGCAGGACGATGATGCCGTATACGCTATCGGTTCGCACATCGGATCAACGGCGATATGTGACGGGAGCGGAGGGAGGTACTCAGCTCTCGCTGCGCATTGATAAGATGTCCGATGTGCGTGTCGTGAGGGCATCAATACGGAGACAGAAGGAACGCGCAGGAGGAGATGAAAAGTGTGAGGCAGATACGGAGATTGCTCTGCGTCTTTGTTTTGATTCGGCGGCGATGCGACGTGCGCTCTCTGCGCGAATTCGGGTGCAGTTTCCTTTGGCTGTATTTGTACGTGAGAAAAGTCATAGCTGTACGGTGCATTTTGCTGCGCGAGATCCGCGTTCCCTGGCTCCTTTTCTCAGAACGATGTATCCCTACTGCGCCGTTATTGCTCCGGAGTCTCTGCGCAGCTATATGTTAAAAGATGTGAGGGAGGCTTTACGGCGGTATGAGTGATTCTATTTTTCCTCTCTTTCATGCGTTCAGGGGTGCGCTTTGGTTTGCGCTCGTCCGGGTGATCCACGAGGCTGTGGGCGGGTCAGTTTGTTCGCGTGAGATGCTGCGCGCTCGGCTTGGCGCTCTCTGTCCTGCGTGGCGGGAGTTATCCGCCCGGATGCAGGACGGTTTTATGGATGCGCTCTTTGATTTTAATGCGGCAGGGCGTTATGTGGGGCTGCGTCTTCCGTATTCGGACGTGGATGTGACGCTGCCGCCGATGCAAACGGAGCTGCGTTGGATCAAGACGATGGCGCTCGATATGCGCTATCCGTTTCTGCTGCCGCGGGAGCTGCGCAGGCGGCTATGTGCGTTGCTGCCGAATGTTGATCCACTCGTTCCTCTTCTCTCTGTGCCCACGGGGCAATGCGGCAACATGCGTGTGATGCGGCACATAGAGACACTGCGCACGGCTTTTCTCGAGCGCAGGCAGGTGTTTTACCGGATGAAAAAGTGCGGCGGGGATGTGCAGGAGGGTACTGTATTCCCTTGCCGTATGGTGTATGATCTGTCGAGCGATGCGTATATGCTGCTTGTTTGGGATGCGGTGGAGGGAGGCATCCTCAAGCTGCGTCTGTCACAGCTCTCTGCAGTTCGATGCGTCGAGGCGCCGATTCCTGAGGATATGGAAGCGATATTTCAAGCGTTTCTCAATAAAAAACGCCGCTCTCTGCGTCTGCGTGTTCACGAGCGGAACAATGCGGTGGAGCGGTGTTTTTTGCTGTTTGGTTCGTATGATAAGGAGGCGTACCGGGAGGGTCGTTCGTATGTGCTGACGGTACGCTATTATGCGTTCGATACGCGGGAGGTGTTCGAGAAGGTTTTATCGCTGGGGGCGGCGGTGGAGATTCTTTCACCCACGGTATGGCGGGAGCGAATAAGGAATGTGTTGCGGCAGGCGGCGGCGATGTATGAGCGTGTGTGAGTGTTAATGTTTGTATTTTTTCACGAGCGCATCAATTTCCTCAAGAGCTGTTTCCATCTTCTTTCGGAGCTTTTCTGCTGTGGGGAATTCCCCCTCGTCCATGCGGGCATGATTGACTTGGTTGCGTTCGTCGCGGAGGGCTTGATAGTTCCCGATGAGCGTATCCATCTCGGCATCTGTCATCGGCGCGTCGATAAAGCCTTCTCTGCGCAGGAATTTTAGCTTGAAGGACGGTTCTCGTTCGATATGACAGAGGCATTTTCCCCAACCTGCCTCCTTGAGGTCTGAGAAAAAGTTCCATATCTTCTTTGTGGAAACAGTCTCACCGGAGAGATCAATTTTTGCCGTGATGGAGGGGAGGGGTATATTTTTATTCCCCTCTATTTCCGGGATGAGGCTGCGACAGATTTGAGCCGGGCGGCTCTGTACCGACACTGTCCCCTGACCGGAGGATTTTGCCGCACACAGCTCCTCGATCCATGCGCGCAACTCCGTTTCGTTCCGAATGATTAAATGATGTTCCTTGAGCGATGAAACAATGCCGTCGAGACGTTCCTTTGCCGCTTCGGGTGACAGCGGAGTACTAAATATTTTTTTCAAGGTAGTCGCAGCGTCGTTCCTTGCGGTATTATCCTCCGATGCAATTTTCTGTTCTTTGGATAAAAGAGCTTGCATCATAGACTCTTCGTCTTCTTCGTCGCCCTTGTTTCGTTTCACTTTTTGCGGGTTATACGCCGTCAATAACCAAAAGATGGGCTCACGCCGATCTTCGTTATCCTTTCGCATCTGAGCCATCTTGGTTCCGCGTTCGGTAATAGTGACGAAGCCGTTGTCTACCCAATACGCCGGCATCGATTCGGTGTAGAGTGTGAGCGCCTGCTGGAGGTGGTCGTGCCTCAGACACCAGCGAATGAGGGATACGGTGTCAATATTGCCGTCATCGGTGGTGATCAGATCGCGGTAATCCGCCCATAGGCGCGGTTCGATCTGTGTCATGAGGGCGTCCCACTGTCTACGTGTATCGTTCGACGCTTCTTTACTGCTCTGAAAGAAGCTCTGCATGGTGTCTTTGAGCTCGGATGCTGCCGCGATGAAGCTGCCGCGATGACAGAGTTTGATTTCTTCAGAAAATCGGCGCATGGCTGCGAGGAGTTCGGAGAGCTCGGGCGAGATGTCTTTTGCCTCCTCGTTGAAATAGTCGCTGAGCGTGGATACGCTGCCAAACCTGACAAATTCTTATGCGCCGGCGACGACGTTAAAAAGTCCGTAGACGTTATTGATTTCCTCAACGTAGTTCTCGGCACGTCCTCTTTCATAGTCGGAGTATAGGATGTGTCCGATCTGTACGTCGTTGTATTGCAAAAGACGCATGACGGCAAGCAGCATCATGTTGGTGTGGCGCATTCCGCCGGTGGTATCAACGTGCAGCTTGACCTCTCCGCCTGCCTTGCGTACTTCCTGCACATAATCCATGATCCGAGCCGCGAGCCCAGTGACGGCGAGCATCATTTCCCCTGCGGGCATTTTTGCTTCATAGGGATAGTCGACGAGGAACTCCTCGCTATCAATCTTCGGACATACGTCTTTGATGCGATGCTTAAAGTAGCCGAGGTGTGTTCGTTCGTTCGGCGGGAGCGCGGGCAGATCCTCTGCCGGTACGTCCTGATTTCGTACACTTTCGGTGACGAGCGCAAACATGCGGTCAAGCGCGACGTCCTTGGATGCGAGGTAACGCACGGCGGACTCATTGGTGGTATGCGTTTCGCCGATTCCTTGATAGGGCGCGGGAGAGAGTTTTTTGTCTCGGGTTTGGACGATGCTCAAAAAGAGCAGCATGATGTGCTTTTCCACGCTTTTCTTCTTTTCCACGGTTTTCTCCTTTTCTAGGATAGACGGAGGTACAGGGGGCGGATTGCCCCCCTCCCCTTTTTAGCTTGCTTCGAGCAGGACGTCGCCGAGCCGATCGGCAAATCGTTCAATGCCTGCGCGCAGGAGGGCGCGTCTGCTCTTTCCGTCATGCTCTTTGGTGGGTTCTTCCATGTATGCTTCCTAACGTTCGCAGTATTTCTTCCGCGCCTCATCGGAGATGCGCCATCCTTCATTGGTAGAGACGAGTTCGTCTTCGGTGAGGATACGCAGATGCATGAGTTTGAGGTTGAACCGCTCTGTGATGTCCGCACGATATTTCTCCATGAGGTCATAGACGAGGCTGTCCTTGCGAGCGTTCTTGCTGTGCAGGAATCCGTTGCGTGCGTCGAGCCCCGCGCCCGCCATGGCAACGCGCACGTCGCGCTCGAGAAACGCATAGCCATAGTTGAGAAGGGCATTTGCGCCATCCGCTGCGGGTCTGCGGGAGCGTCCCCTCCATGACCAGCCGAGTTTTTTGACGAGGTAGCCAAATGCCTCGAAGTACAGGCGCGCCGCCGTTCCCTCCAGCCCGCGCAGGCGGTCAATGCCGCCGCCCCATGAGACTTGTTTTGCCATGACCTTGAGCTCGGAGACGGTATCGGTGAGGATGGATGCAATGTACTTTTTGCTGTAGTAAGAGAGCAGGCGATATTGGGCTGTGATTTTTTCCTGCACGAGCTCTTTTGCGAGTGTTTTGCAGTAACCTTCATTCCCAAGGCAACGTGCCTGTGCATGCATGGCGGCGGCATCGGCGCCCGATGGGGAGAGCTGGCCTTTGACGCGTCCATGAAAGTCGATGTAGGAGAGAGCAACGCCCTGCTCCAAGAGGGCGAATACTGCCTGTGTGGAGAGTTGCGCTGCGCCGCCGACGACAACGCCGGTCACGCATTGAATCGGTACACTGCTGACGGTGCCGTCACGGCTTTCGACGATGATGCGCCCGCCCTGTTTTTTTGCTTTGCTGCCATCCTGCAATAAGTATACGACACACATGTTCATCTCTGCCTTTCTGCTGTCCGTTAGGCGACGACACAAAGCCGTTCCTCTTCCATCCATGTCCCCGTCTGCCACATACGGCTCGCGCAATTTTCGCAAAGCGGCGCGATGAGGAGGGCACATCGCTCAGAGGCGGCTGTGAGGCTCGTGAGTTCTTTACGCATCTTCTCAAACTCGCGTGTGCTGCGATCGCAGCAAAATACGCTGTACTGCATTCGATAGGCGAATGATTCGAGATAGTTCACGACGCGTCTGCGGATGCGGTCTTCGGTGATATCATAACAAATGATATAGCGCATGATGTCCTCCTCTCGGTTTGCTCCGTATGTCCCTTTACGAAGAGAGTATAACATGCGCGATATGTGAGTAACAGCAGAAAAACATGCGAGTTTAGGATGCGCCCGGAAGTCGTTCAAGTCGTTCGCTGCCGGGCAAGGGACGCCGGTAGAGCGGCAGATAGGTGCTCTCTACATAGTAGATGTCTATGCCGAGGACAGCTGCGATCATGGCGGCGGCGGACGCCATCGCCTTTGTCCCGCCGGTGATGTCCATGGCACATGCACCGTGCGCCGCCCATGCGCTATGCCGTTCCCGCACGGCAGCAAAGACAGCGTCCGCGTCACTGCGTCCAATGACGGTGTGCGATAGGCTGTCCTCGGACAGCGCTAGGAATGCACGGATACGCTCGCATAGATGTGCGGTCTCTTTTGTGCAGAGGATGTGCGCGCGCTGCGGCCGGAGCGCGGCAAGTGTCAGCGCGAGCGGCTGCCATGAGGTGCCGAGCGTGAGGATCATGCCGTAATAGGCGGGCAGTTTTTGTTTCTGTGCGCGCGCGCAGAATTTTTCTTTGGCGAGCGGCATGAGCTGCGCATCAAAGAAGCCGTCTGCGGCGGCAAGTTCCGATGGATTGTTGCGCGGCATGGACTGCCAGACGGCAATTTTCCTCTGCAAGACATCAGAGGGTGCATCTCCATGACGCCTGAGACTGTCGATCTGTGCGAGACAGAGGTCGATGAGCTTCTCGACCTCCTCGGCAGATCTGACATTCTCATAGTTTCCGTGGTTGATTTGGTTGCGCTGCTCGCGGATCTGCCGGTAGGACTCTAGGATACTCAGCACCTCGGCTTGACCATAGTTTGTTTTAGCGATGCCATTTTCCAGCAGTTCTGCGTATCTTCTCATTGTATAATCTACATCGCAGGGAATCTCTATCGGATCCTCTTCCCCATCCTCCGCCCCCAATGAAAAGAGGTCTTGTAAGGTATCTACGGGAAGCGTATGCATGATATTAAGGACGTGTTTATGTGTGCATTTTCGTTCAAATTGGCTCCATTTCGTAGTCCCGGCTGTAGGCCTATTCTCATAGAGATACCGAACGAGGTTCTGCACGGCAGGCAGATGTTTGCTCCACTCACCGCCAAATCTTGCACGCATATTATCAATACGCTGTACTGCGGCAAGCAAGTTAAGATCCTTTTCTATTAGAAACGGCGCCTGTTCCGGGCTTGGTATGAGCGATTGATCCTCCTTCATCTCGCTGAACAGAGCTCTCAGCGCCTTGATACGGTTGGCTAGTGTATCGGTTTTCTTGGAGACGGGGATTGTTTTATAGTTGATAACAAACTCCATCTCCCATGTACGCTGTCCGTTATCACACCGGTCAATAATACATTCATCGTCCGTATAGTATATTTTGTTGTCAACAAAATATACAGGCAGCCACTCTGTGCAGAGCGTCATCGCCTGCTGCAGGAAGCCTTTGTCCCGGCACCAGCGGATGATGTCCAGCCGATTGGGCTTTTCCTCGGTGAGCAGGGCGCCGTATTCCCCGCTCAAGGTGTTCATCAGGGTTCCAAAAAGCATTTCGTGATACTCTCTGTCCCGCTTTTCTTGGAATGCCCGCAGGGCGTTATGCAGCGCTCGCAGGTTTTCCTCGAGTACGCCTGTCCTACAGATGCGAATCGCGTCGGAGAACTCATGCATAGCGCGCAGGAGGGCTTTTAGCTCGGGAGAGGTTTCCTCTAGCTCGCTCTGCGTGCCGTTAAAATACTCCTCGAGGGAGCGCACACCACCGTAGCGGACAAATTCGTCGACGCCGGAGACGAGGGCAAAGGCGCGATAAACGCTGCGTGCAGAGGAGATGAGCCGTTTGTTGTAGTCCGTGTAATACACCTCGCCGCCACGAATGCCGCAATACTCCATGAGGCGCATGACGTTGAGCATCATCATGCTCGCGTTGCGCGGTCCCCCCGTCACATCGGCATGCAGGACGATCTCTTTGCGCACTCTATTTTTCCCTCGAAGCGTACGATTGATGAACTCCGCCATTCGTCCGATGTAATGGATGCTCTCTTCGACGGGATCCTCTTCATCATAGGCGATCTGGTGAAAACGGGTCTGCTTCAGGCTCGGGCAAATCATCTTGAGATGCTGTTCAACAAATGCCGCCTCGTTGGTCATCTCGCCTCCGATCATCTTGTCTCGACAAACCTCGACAGAGGCGAAGTAAAAAACATGATCGAGCTGCTTGTTCTGTTGCTCAAGCGCACGAGCAAGCGCGCACATCGCCGCCTCGTTGGTTTGAATGCATCCCTTGATCTCGCGTTTATCCTCCGTCTGATAATCCGTTGGGACGGGCAGAGTACCATCTTTGTTAAAATGTATGGTGCTTAAAAACAAGATCATGCCGTGGACTTCCATAGATTCACGTCCTTTCTAGCCAAATTTGCAGCGTGTCTGCCCAAGTCCCTGCGCGGTGAGACGCCCGACTCCTGAGAAAAAGGCGAACTGCGCGAGCAGGAGAAATATCCCGCGTTCTTCCTCCGCCAGTCGGTGCAGTGAGAATGTAAAGCTGCCGATAAAGCCTGTGACACCGCGTTGCTTTTCGAGAAAGACGGTGCGGCTCTCCCCCGACCAACGCCGCGGGACGAGAGACGCGGCACGTTCGCGCAGCGCGTCTCTGTCAATATCAAAGGATGTTTCAATTTGCCGCCATTTATCCGCGAGCGATGTGAAGATCAGCTCTGGCAGCGGGAACGGATAGTCGTCGGTAAAGGAGCGAAAGGAGACGGGCGAACGGAACTCAAGTATCAGTTCACCGACATTTTCCTGCGCCATGCAGGCGGCAACGAGATCTTCGGCATCCACCGTGCCGACCTCATCGGAGACGGCGCGATCCGCGACGATCTCGTCGATGATATAATCCACTGCGCCGACGCGCAGTGTGTCCCCTACGCGCAGCTCCATGAGGATGTGCAAAACCTCTGTGTCGAGTGCCGTGATGCGCCAGCGGTATGTGTCTCCTGCGCGTACACGTCTATGCCCCCGCGCAGGAGGCGGGGCGTGCATTGCTATGAGCTCGCTGACGGTAAAGGGTTTGCGCTGCATGTCGTCGTGCAGTACCGTAGATAATGCCGGCGCTTTGTCCCGAAGCATAGAAAACAGGGCGGCATGTAACAGCCGCCCTGCATGAACGGGCATCGTCCCTGCACTGCGTGCGCGCAAATGCAGGAGAAGCGCCCCGAGCATCATCTGCCGGGACTCCTCGTAGAGTTCACGAAGCTCAGTGCGTCGGGGAGGACGCTCCGCTCTCTAAAGTTCCTGTTGTCGACGCCCATCATCTTTGTCCGCGCGCTCCACCCGGATTTCTCCGCATTGCTCCAGTCGAGCAACGTCAGGAGTTCCTCCATCATGAGGTCATAACGTTTCAATTCTTTATCCGCCATATGTTCTTTAACGAACGTGTCAAATGCCTCGACATACGATGTCGGTTCTTCCGCAGCGATGGAGGACGCGATCGTGCCGTCTGTAAGGAAGCTCCCGTAAACGATCCGGGCGTCATCGATGAAGAGCTGCGGCTGCCGGCTCATGCGAATGCTTCCCATGCCGAGTGATTTTCCTCTGCCGATTTTATAGGCAATCAGCTTCTTGCCGACGTGGGCATCCCGATGAAGATAGAACACCTTGAGCAGCGCGCCGAGCTCCACTTTACTCAGATGCTCGAAATAGAGCCGCGTTGTAAACGAAGCCCCCGCCGCGATAGGGCGAATTTCCTTCGTTCCGGTGATGACAGGATCATCCTTTGTGGCACACCACTCTTTATCGCCGATCTTGCGATGCCAATAAAGTTTTGCCCCGCGAATCGAGGTGTCCTCATCCCAGTGCATTGTGTGGCTGCCATTTTGTTCCAAATAGAGTTGGAAGGACGTCGGTTTTGCCTCCATCAGAGGTTTTGAGAGGGCGGGGCTCAGGAATTTAACGTTACCCTCGAGCTCTGCATCCTCAAACGAGACGCGTCCCGCCCAGTACTCCGTCGCGCCGAACACGGCGTCGGTGAAGTCGATGAGATTATCACGCAGCGATGCCGGCACACGATCCGCGATGCTGTCATTATAAGCGATACGATAATAAGGTCCCTGACCGAAATGCTTTACAACGCCCTGTCGCTCGACGTAGAAGCATGGGACAAGATAGTCGATGTCGTCGCGCCCGGTGAAGGCTTTGATCTTCTCAGGCGCAGTGAGCGCAAGGTTCGGGGCGTCCAGCAGTGAAAACTCCTTGTTCTTTTGGTCGCCGCTGAACCTGCTCTTATCGCTCGTATAATCGTTGATAACCTCCTGCGGGACGGTATGACGCACGTTCCACTGCGCGCCATAGATGCGCTCATTGTGCCTTTTGTTTTGCATTTTTCCGGTGGCGCAGACGACACTCTTATCCTGCTCCGACCAGCGAGCCGCGGGGCCTATGAGGTCGTTGCCGGATGCCGATACGGGTTCATGCTTCGCCGGCGAAATGCAGTAGCTCTGCCCCACGTGCATGAGAAAGCCCGCCTGTGCACGCGTTTTGCTCTTTCTCTGTCCGGGAACATTCTGTACGATCTCCTCTACATAGTGGGAGCGGATACTGCTCCTGCTCGCAGCCATACTCCGATAGTAAAGATGACGATTGGTAAAATCCTCTCCCTCGCGCATCGATCCCGCCGTGACGATTTTAAAAAGGCTGCGCGCCATACCGCGCAGGCTGCTCCCCGGGATGACAGGGCGTCCCGCAGGGGAGAAAAATCCGTGCACCTCCTCTTCCTCTGCGTCAAAGCCGCCGATAAAGAGCGGCGTGAGTGTCTGAAAATGCAGGTCGATATGACCGCTGTAAACGCCGACGTTCTCGATGTAGGAACGGTACGCGTTCTTATACGCCGCATCGTCCTCTTTCGTTTTTTTCTTCTTTGCACGCAAAGGCGCACCGTGAACGACATCCTCCAGCGGCGAGGCGAGGATCGCTTCGGGAAGCGAGACGAAGTTGTAGGCGATGCTAAAATTTCCGTCGGGCTGTCTCGGCGACGGCCAGTTGTTGCCGCGCGAGGAGCCGCCATGGGAAATGCCCGTCTGCCGTCCGCCGCCATGGGAAGAGCCTCCCGCGTATCCGCCGGATCGCCCGCCGCCGGCATTTCCACCCGATCTCCCCATGGAGCGACCGGCGTTATTCCCCATGTCCATAATAATCGGTTTTGGCGGTTTTTTCTTCTTTTTCTGCTGCGCCTGTGTCTTCTGCGGCTTATCCTTATTATGATCTTTTTCGATCTTTGCACGAAGTGCATTCATAATCTCATCGTCAGCCATAATTTTCCCTCCCCCTCACACCGAATCAATCTTGACAAATCGATGATCGCCGTAGCCTGCCTGCCCCGTATTCTCATCCGCGACGATGTAGCCGCGCGTCAGGAGACCGTATTGCTCGGCTTCCTCTTCTACGGGCACCTCCATGCGCAGACCGCGCTCTCGATCCGCGAGAACGGCATAGCTGCCCGTGACGTTTTCCTCACGCGTTCCCCAGAGTGGGCTAAAGCTGTCAATATACTGCACCTCTTCGCCCGTGCCGTCGATGCGCCACCGACCGGTAAATGCATCGCCGCAGTGCAAAAGATGCAGCTCGGTGTTTTCATCAAAAATGCGCAGTTCCCGGATATAAAGAGGATTCGCTTTCACGCCGCCTGAGAGTGTGATCTGTCCGTTTGCAAATCGTCCCCATGTGACCGCGTGGAGCTGCCACAGGATGACAATGCCGTGCTCGATATGTTTTGCCGCTTCATCGCAAAGTGCCTGCACATCGCCTGAGATGCACACATGCTCTATTTGACTCGATATCTCACCTAATTCGTACGTTTCTTTTGCTAAGCTGATACCGCTCATGCGCACACCTCCGTTTTCTCCATTGCGCGCCGGAGCGCCGCAATATATTCCTCGAGCCGCGCTGCATCTCCCTCGACGAGTTTCCCGTCGGCATCCAACCGGTAACGCGTGCCGTCAAGCTCCATCACTGCGCCCTTGCCGATGAGACGACCGCGCCCGACGGATTTTCCTCCGCCGATCGCAATGTTGCCGCGCCAGAGATCCTTGAGCAGGAGGAGCAGCAATCCGATCTCCGCCTCGCTCCGCGCACGCCCTTCTTCCGTATCCTCCGACGCGCGCAGTTCGAGCGCAAGATGCAGTCCCGCACGGTCTTTCTCCTTTTGCCAAATGGGTGCGTCGAAAAAGAGCGCACTGTCCATATGTCCGCCGACGAAGCGATCGATGCGTACGCGCGGCTGTACTGCCGCGGTGAAATCTTTTTTGGAAAGATACATCTCTGATACGCTGAGTCTGCTCTTTTGTTTCGCTTTTTTATCCGACATACCCATCATTCGGTCGATGAACGTCTCCTGCACGGCGGCATTCTGCATTCCCGTGATGTCACGGCAGATCGCGCGCAGGATATGAACGGCACGCTTGCGCAGAATGCCCTTGATGCTCCTGCCCGGGACGAGGTAGTCTTTGCCGCTCATGCGCTGAACGGTGTCGATGCTCTCGCGGTTCTTGCCCAAGAGGTCATAATCGTCAACGGCGCTCCTCAGTTTTGCATCGCTGACATCTTGGTCGCGCACGAGCAGAGAGGTACGCAGGGCAAAGTCCGCCGTCACGCGGCACATGCCCGGCAGAGGGAGCTCTTCTGCGCGCGGCGCAAAGCGTTTCGCCGCATGTGCCGCGTCGGGCTCTTCCTGAGAGAGCCATGCGAGAACATTTTCCTTCTGCGCAAAGTCATAATATCCGGCGGCGAGCTCCTCACAGCGCACGCGGCCAAATCCGACGGCGGTCAGTGCGCCCACGGAAAAGCCCCCGGCGAGGAAATCCAGCAGTGTCTGCACGCTCTCATCTATGTCATAACTGCCGCGCATAAACGCACGCTCGGTAACCATGAGCGAAAAGTCGCCGACCGCGCCGCGCTCCACCGCCTCATAGTCGTATTTCATCCCCATGACCGCCGTGCCCGTATATGCATCGATGGACACGCCGTCGCGGAAGGTGATCTCTCCGCCCGACAGCTTTACATCGTCGATGGCGACCGCGCTTTGATAGATTTCTTTCTTCGCATTCCCCTCGCTGCCAAAGAGAACGGTATATCCGGCGGGATTTTGCCGGCGGAAGAAGTCACGCAGAACACCTGCGAGCGACGATCCGGGAATGATCGGATGCCCCTCCCGGTCGCGCAGTACTTGAATGTCGCGTTCGTTCCGTGCCTCATCGGGACTGCCCGTGCCGATAAGCAGCGGCGAGAGCAGCCTCATTTTCCCTGTGATGATAAATTTTCCAACGATGCTCGGATTCATTGCGCGCCCTCCTTCTTCCCCGCATTGCCGTGCTTGCGCGCGTGGCGCAGGAACGTCTGCCAATAGGCACGGCACAGTTCGTCCGCATATTCCTCCGGGCGGAACGCCACGGCGTCGATCAGCTCCTTTGCCGCTCCCGCCTTTTCGCCGAATGCTGCTTCGTGCCACGACACGAGCTTTTCTTTGTAGAGCTGCGTCATATCGCCTTGCAGGATCTTATCGATGCTGCGCCCGCCGTCGGGGCGCAGTTTGGCGAGATTATTCTTGAACGTGTCGCCCGCGCCCTCCATCTCGGCAGTAAACCGCTCCTGAAAGTCTTTCTGCGTCCAATGAGGACGATCCGCTTGCAAGATGTATGCGAGCCGCGCAAAGACGTGGTTCGAGCTCTCTTCCAAAGACATCGTTTCGGCAGACGCCATCGCATAGAGGCGGAACTGTGCGATGCACCGCTCTTTGAGGATGCGCTGCACACCGCCGCGCACCTTCTTATGAAGCTCCCCCACCGTACCCTTGTCTGCGTTTTTCTCCTCCGGCAATCCACTATCCGCCATTGTCAACTGCGGATGCTGCGTCCAAAGACGCACCTGTCCGAAGCCCTCCTCCATGCGCCGTCCAAAACCGCGTGCGCACAGTTTCTGCACGCGGCGCAGATCCTCCGCACTCCACGCGCCTGTGGTTTTACGTACGGCAAAGACGGTGCCTGCCGCTAATCCTACGGCACGCGGGCGCCGCAGTCCCCAGACGCCGACGAAGTTATCCGCTTCCTGTGCGGCGGAGAAGATCGGACGCGCCGTATCGAGCCGGACATCTTCGCCGAGCCCGGATACGATTTCACGCAATGCATTCCCGGCATGGTTACAGCATCCGCAAAGCGGAAGGAACGGCGTATCGAGCCGCAAATAAAGCACGTCGTCCTGCGGCACAGGTATATCCCCCGCAGCGCAAGGCGCCGGGGCGGAGAACGTCAGCTCACATTTCCCATACTGCGTATGCCGCGAGCGTCCAATATAGCAGTGCATCGGACGATCATCCGGACAGAGTGCCGCGCGCAGCTCCTCTAGATCCGCATCACTGCCGATGATCATACCGGCAAATGTCTGCCCCTGTGCGATCGCCTCATAGTTATAGATGTTCCCATCCGCGCTGCGCCCCGCAATCCGTTCGGTATCTCCCGAACGGCTCATGTGCAGAGAGAGTTCCGTGCGTATATGCGCGGTATGCACGATGCCGTCCGCGGTGACCGTGCCAAATCCCCGGCAGCTCTTATACCCGGCTTCCGGCAGCTCGCTCATCAGGTCGCGCAGCACATTCCCCGCCTTATCCTTTTGCAGCGAAAGAGGGAGCACATAGCTGCGTGTGTCGCCGACGGCAGGATATGCCGGCAAAAACCGAACTCCGCCGCAAAACAAGCGCCGAAATGCTTCATCTTCGTGCGCGTTTTTTCCGAGTCCGCGCGCGGCGATATACCGTCCCGCAAAGACGCCGCGCATGATGCTCCCGCTGAAGAACTCCTGCGTCTCGGTCATGACGGCGGCGCCGCTCCGTGTGGACACGACGACAGGCGACAGCGTCTTTAGCATCACTTTGATCGATTGCATAACCCCATCTCCTTCATCGTATTCTCTACGAGTGTCGCGTGATCACTTGCATTTTCGAGCGTACACTTGATTTTTCCAAAGCCGCGGTTGCGCTTCCCGCCTGCATAGCGCAGGTTCCGCAGTGCAAGCGCGATGATGCCCCAATGCCGCGGGGCGGGGTTCTCCAGACCGATACTGCCGGCAAACGTGACGTTCTCTTTTAAGAGCCGCAAATTGCGCAGCGACGTATCCGCCGCCGTTCCTGTCTCGGGATCGATTTTCGTCTGATAGCGTACCGTCGTATAAAGTTCGAGTACGTCCTCGGTACGCAGGATCTCCGGATAATCGCGCAGCAACCGACGCCAATCTTCGCGCATTTTCTCCGCGCCTTCCATATGGAAATCATGCACGACGATCTGCGCGTCACCGCTCGTCCCGTGGCGAAACAGCGCGTCGATCTCTGCGCGCAAATCGCCCGCCGCGCCGCAGGCGTCCATCATCTCGGCAACCTCCACGGCGCTCTCATAGAGCAGCCCCTTGAACCGCTTTGCGGGGAAATAGGGCAGCCCACAGTCATCGTGTACGATCTCCGCATCAAGGACGACCTGCGCTCTGCCCGAGCCGAGATGCAGCGGCGACAGAGTTTGAATCCGTACGGAGCGTTCCTCAAACGCCTTCATCGCATGTCCTCCTCTTCGTCAAATTCCTTCGGAATGTAATCCATCATTTCGATCGCATCCACATAGGGCGTGCGGTTCTCATGCCACAGAGCCTCGTCCTTCCCATACGTCTCCCAGCCTGCGATGACCGGAAAGTCGATATCGAGATGCGCCATCTGTGTCAAGAATTGCCGCGTTGTATGCGCATCGCGCATGAGGATCTCGCGCAGCTCCTTGACCTTATTCGACGGGAGCTTGCGCAGAGCGTGTGCCGCTCGCACGAGATGCGCAGCATTCTTCACATCTCCGGCGTCCGCATCCACACGGTAAGGACCGAAATGGAGTGCACCGCGCAGTCCGCTGTACTCCTGTGCCCGCAGCTGCGTCAGTTCCGGCGGCTGCTCGCCGTGCAAAATAGCGAAATCGAGCCATGAACTGCCGCCCGTACCGTCCGCAGCAAGTCTCTTGCGCATCTCTGCTTTGGCGGCGCCGCAAAGCTGCTCCGCGAGTTCATACCCGCGGAAAAACGGATAGGACGTCGGCAGTATGGCAATGCCGCCGCAGCAGTCCATGCCTTTCTTTAACCCCGCAGGTTCCTTCTCATCCGGTGTTGCAAGCAGTTTCATGAGACGCGTCGTGTAACGAAGCGCGACCTGCGCGGCACAGACGAACGTGATGTCGTCGCCGCCCAAAATGATCGGGCGCAGGGGCAGATATTTCTTTGGACTGTGCTCCAATGACAGGAACGTATAAGTCTCATATTCGTCCATAATCTCCGCAATGAGTGCTGCAAACGCCTCCTGCGAACGATGCAGGAGCGCGAGGGAGAGCGCACGACGTGCCGATAGATCCTCGCATTGTTGGAACTTTTTCCCCATGTTGTTGCCGTCGATATGCACGATCGCTATATCGTTGCACGGATCGTTTGCCGTCGTGCCGCCGCTGCGCTGTCCCATGAGATCGAGTTCCATCGGGAAGGCAAATTCATCAAATTTCAGATGCCGCTCCGTCCCGTCGCGCTCATCCATGACAGCGAGGAAATGCGACAGAATTTTATGCAGATGCTGATCCGCCCCCTGCGCGGCAACGGCTTTTGCCGCCATCTCCTGTGAAAAGAAGCGCTGCGACGAACCATCGCGCGCTAGGATATGATTCGCATCAAAAAAATCCGCCGTCTCGCCGTTGAGACTGCACGCGTGTGTCAGTCCTGTATACGGCATATGGACAGCGGGAAATACGGTATTTTGATTCTGTTTTAGCTTTTTATACAGCGCATCAAACGTCTCACGGAACGATGCGGGCGAGGAGAAATCAATGTGCTCGGCAAACGCCACTCCGGTATGCAGCCCCGGACAATGCGCAAGAAGACGCGTCGTAAAGGACGTAACGATACGCTTCGCCGTCTCCTCCGTCACATCGCCGCGCAAAAGGACGAGCGCATTGCCGCCGCCAATATAGGCAACGCGGCACTTCGTCTCCATCTTGCTCCAATCGATCGACTGACCGGATGCAAGCGCGTTCGCATCGCTCAGATCCTCAACATCCGACGGACTGAATACATCTTTGCACAGCGTTTCCTCCACAAGAAATTTTTGAAACACCTGCGCAATCAAATACGACGCCCCGATCTGCGTTTTCAGGCGGCTGCCTGAGAATATGTACCGCTGAATCGATCGCGTGTCAAAGAGTAGTGCTCGAATGCTTTCCATGGGAAGCGTCACGCCCTTTCACAATGACACCGGCAAGATACCGGATATTCTGAGACAAAAGTCTTTTTTATTGTAAAATAATTATAGCACAATGATGAAAATTTTTCCATTCTGGTAAATGTTATATAAAAATATTTTTTTCATTTGATTTATGAAGTTGTGTTATATATCTAGATGATAATGATTTCGTCCAAATGCTCACTTCCAATCCCCCATGACCGCACAGCAAAATGGTTGTCTAGGAAGTAGATCCGCAGGGAATCTGTCCCCTTGTCAATCAGCTTATGAATCCGCGTCGTCATCCGATCATATTGCTTCTTCGTGAGACGTGCCTCAAACGCGGACTTTTGAACACGAATCCCATAGCCCTCGAGAAAACGCACCATGCGATAGCGTTTCCGATCATCCACAATATCGTAAATGACGAGGACAATGTAGCGTCGCTCATCGGCCACAGCATAATCAAAAGAATCCTCATCCTCGATATAATCGTCAATCACACTGCCCACCTCCCTCAGCTCATCGTATCCTGATCGGCTCGTAGATCTCCGGCTCCTCCGCCATGAGCGCCTGCGAGAACTTCTTCGCTTGGATGGTTAAGGATTTCCGATAAGAATGTTCTCCCGTCAAATAACGGTTCATCGTCCGCAGCTTCTTTTCATACGCGCGCAGAAAGATCGTGCGCCCTTCCCGCGTCATATAGACCCCGTCATTCTCCTCAGACCGCATGAAGTGCTCCGGCTGTACCTCGTGATGATGCACCAGCGACATCACCATAGAATCAATGAGGACGGGACGCCATTCCTCCATGAGATCGGACGCGAGCGCGGGGTGTCGATTCTTGAGTGCGTGGAAAAATCCGAAATATGGGCTGAGTCCCTGATTGCAAAGGGCAGTGTAAATCTCGTACATGAGCAGCGTATAGCCGAAACTGAGCATTGAGTTAAACGCATCCCGCGGCGGCTGGCGCGTACGCCTTTCGAAAGAAAACGGCGACGGCGTCATCATGCCGAGAGCCTTGAAATAATGTCGCGCAGACGCTCCCTCATATCCCATAATTTTCTCTTTTTCCGAGACAAAATCAATATTCTTTTGCAGAATTTGAAGACGTGTGACGAGTGATGCGATCTCCTTTGCATGTTCCTCCTCGCGTCTGTTGTAACGGCGCAGAAGCGTGAGTTGATTATGAACCTTCGCGGCGGCAATCTTTTTGCAGAGCTTTACCGCGAACTCCGATTCCTGCGAGAGGATTTGACGGCGTTGTTTGAATACGTCCACGTTGCGCGTGGATTCGAGACGACCGTAGAATTTCCCGTGCGTGGAGATCCATGTCGTAGGAACGCCTAGTTTGAGCAGCTCGACAACGGCGTCCGAGGAAATTTGAACACTGTCGATAAGGACAAGCCCTTCGATAATCTCCTTTGGAATCTCCATGAGGATCTCAAGGTTGCGACCAACAAGGAATTTATCTCCCTTCTTTTGAAGCTTTGCGCCCTCATCCGTAATGTAGATAAAACTCACAGGAGTCCCTCCTCCGTTCATTGATATTTAATATTATACATGAAAAAAGCCCCGTATGGAGCTTTTTTATTTGAGAAAATACCGGGAAAATTATACAAACATAAGGATATGCCACAGATGCATAGCGCATTCATCCCCCCCACAGAATATCGTCCCCTAACGAGGATGTTTTTATCAAATAGCGATTGGTACAATCCAACGGTACGCCGGAACTACGGGTTTCCGTCTTTTAACGGGGATGTGTTGGTCAAATTGGTATCAATAAGTAGTAGTTTGAGCGGGAGTTCCAGGTTTCCGTCCCCTAACGGGGATGTGTTGGTCAAATATGAACAAGAAGTACACTATAGCAGACCTCGAACAGGACATGTTTCCGTCCCCTAACGGGGATGTGTTGGTCAAATCTGCAAAGCCCTTTCTTTGCAGCACACGACCTTTCGCGTTTCCGTCCCCTAACGGGGATGTGTTGGTCAAATGACGCGCTCAATGGGATTGTCGAGGATATACTCCACGTGTTTCCGTCCCCTAACGGGGATGTGTTGGTCAAATGCTATCTATTCGGAGACATTCCACGCGGAGGTCGAGTGGTTTCCGTCCCCTAACGGGGATGTGTTGGTCAAATGTCCTCCTCAGTATGGGGACGGAGGATAAGCAAGCCTTGTTTCCGTCCCCTAACGGGGATGTGTTGGTCAAATAAGCGTTTGATTCCCTTGAGGATGAAGAATCGCTCGTTGTTTCCGTCCCCTAACGGGGATGTGTTGGTCAAATTAGTCGTTACATGCATAACAGCGCAATACTTGTACAAGTTTCCGTCCCCTAACGGGGATGTGTTGGTCAAATTAGCGGCAAAGGAGGAGGAAAACCAAAATGAAAAAGAAGTTTCCGTCCCCTAACGGGGATGTGTTGGTCAAATGTCCTCCTCAGTATGGGGACGGAGGATAAGCAAGCCTTGTTTCCGTCCCCTAACGGGGATGTGTTGGTCAAATATGAAAAACGAGAAGAACACCAACGCCGCCGTAGTGTTTCCGTCCCCTAACGGGGATGTGTTGGTCAAATACCAACTCATTAGCTAGATAAGATTCAACTTCCCAAGAGGTTTCCGTCCCCTAACGGGGATGTGTTGGTCAAATGGTTGGGTTGTGTATTAAAGGAAGTAATCATAAACCAGTTTCCGTCCCCTAACGGGGATGTGTTGGTCAAATGGTTACATCATTTACGCTGGCCGTTGATCGCCGCGTCCGGTTTCCGTCCCCTAACGGGGATGTGTTGGTCAAATAACTTAGTTCCGACGAATACGAATCCATCTTCGGAAGTTTCCGTCCCCTAACGGGGATGTGTTGGTCAAATAATCCGCGACAAGTGGGTTGCGTATAGTGAGGAGGAAGTTTCCGTCCCCTAACGGGGATGTGTTGGTCAAATCCGTCAATCGGCAGGTTTTGACCGAGTGTTTCGCGTTTCCGTCCCCTAACGGGGATGTGTTGGTCAAATCGCCGTCTACATGGAGGAATTGAACAACCTCCATCAAAGTTTCCGTCCCCTAACGGGGATGTGTTGGTCAAATAAAAAGACTATAAAACTGAATATGGAGCAGGTAGACCGGTTTCCGTCCCCTAACGGGGATGTGTTGGTCAAATATGGGACGGATTCCTTGAGTGGATCAATAACGCCTGTTTCCGTCCCCTAACGGGGATGTGTTGGTCAAATGTCTTGAACAAGTTGTCCCTCAGGAGAGATATCCATTGTTTCCGTCCCCTAACGGGGATGTGTTGGTCAAATGGGGTTCTTCTGTTCTTGGATAGCCTAAGACTTCATAGTTTCCGTCCCCTAACGGGGATGTGTTGGTCAAATTCAGTGCAGCACAGCCGTTACAGCCCCTTAATCGTCCTGGTTTCCGTCCCCTAACGGGGATGTGTTGGTCAAATTCAGTGCAGCACAGCCGTTACAGCCCCTTAATCGTCCTGGTTTCCGTCCCCTAACGGGGATGTGTTGGTCAAATTGGACGAGGCGGTAATCAAGGCAGAGGTCAAGCGCCTCTCGGTTTCCGTCCCCTAACGGGGATGTGTTGGTCAAATTTGGGAGTATAATGACTTTTATCCCTACATTTCCTTCTTGTTTCCGTCCCCTAACGGGGATGTGTTGGTCAAATTCGCAAAATTGCGCCGTCAACAGACAGGCATTGACGGGTTTCCGTCCCCTAACGGGGATGTGTTGGTCAAATTCCATTATATTCCCTCCTTAAAAAGCCCCATTATTGAGGTTTCCGTCCCCTAACGGGGATGTGTTGGTCAAATAGGCGAGGGTGTTCTTGAAAAGGACATCTACGATAATGTTTCCGTCCCCTAACGGGGATGTGTTGGTCAAAATGATGATATTTGTGATCGCAATACATCACTGGTAAAGTTTCCGTCCCCTAACGGGGATGTGTTGGTCAAATGCTTTCTCTTTTTGCTCGAAAAGCCAATTAGCAAGCAGGTTTCCGTCCCCTAACGGGGATGTGTTGGTCAAAATCAACTAGGACAGAAGATTAACATGCTATTTCTTCCATGGGTTTCCGTCCCCTAACGGGGATGTGTTGGTCAAACATCCCCTTATAAGAGAGGCACAGCGTGCACTTTCCTTGTTTCCGTCCCCTAACGGGGATGTGTTGGTCAAAGCAGATTTAACTAAGGTATCGGTACCTCTGCTCGATATTGTTTCCGTCCCCTAACGGGGATGTGTTGGTCAAATAGGAACACTAGAAAAGAAAAATAAAGACGGTCCAGTTTCCGTCCCCTAACGGGGATGTGTTGGTCAAATCCATAAGCTTGCGGAGGAGGCAGGGAGAATCTCGTTTCCGTCCCCTAACGGGGATGTGTTGGTCAAATAGGTAAACATTTCTACTAGACCAAAAGACCTATAGGACGTTTCCGTCCCCTAACGGGGATGTGTTGGTCAAACCGAGTGCTTTGCCGCACGCAAGGATAATGGCGAAGTGCCGAACGTTTCCGTCCCCTAACGGGGATGTGTTGGTCAAAATTACAAATACGTCTGCTATATGGAGGCACTCAATGCGTTTCCGTCCCCTAACGGGGATGTGTTGGTCAAAAATCTATGTCTGCCGCGAAGAAGGTAGAAGATTCTGCGGTTTCCGTCCCCTAACGGGGATGTGTTGGTCAAATCGTCGGCCGACCTTTGGCTCGCGAACTTTAGAGGCGCGTTTCCGTCCCCTAACGGGGATGTGTTGGTCAAAAACATCCCAAAACACATCGTTTTTCATAATTATCCTCCAGCGTTTCCGTCCCCTAACGGGGATGTGTTGGTCAAACCCGTCCTCTCAAGGGCGCGTGGATATTGACTCAGATATATAATTCGCGGCGCGGATATGTTTTTCCTGCTTCATGATGTATTTCTCCATAAAAAAATTCGTGCTCTACCCGCGCCAAATCTAGCGCGGCGCGGATTTAGCAAAAATGCTCCGGTGCGGTGACAAATGTGCGTTCATGGTGCACACGATTACAAGCGTTTTCAATCATGCAATTCTACATCGACGGCGCCCATTCCGAGCGCTGTTTTTATGCCGATCCCAGCAAACGGGGCGAATCGAAAGAGTACGCCGAAGAGTCTGCGCTGCATGTCGTTTGCAGCAAAATAGAGCCGCAGCCGTCCTACAAATCCGTGAATTGTCTGCCCTTCTATCCCGAATTTTTGTGAGCGCAGGCTGTAGCCGCTCACACGGCAAAGCTGCGCGAGATGTCCCCGCAGGTCTTCCTCTTCTAGTTTCAGTCGTGGAGAGAAGGTGTTCCACCTCTGCAGGAGGCTATTCAGTATGAGTCCGACCTCCGGCATCATGATATATTGGTCGTTTTGCTTAAAGCTCGCCGCTGTGCGAAATGTTATGGTCACGCCACGCGGCGCTTCGGGCGAGAGGAAGAACCGATCTGCAATCTCGGTATAGTCGCTCTCGACGGTATGAATCTCCGTGAGTCCGACACTGTACCCGCGCCTTTGCAGGTAGAGTTCGGAGACGCCCGCGAGGGCATGCAGGCACGCCGCCGCGCTGTCCTCTGTGAGAAAGCCGAGCCGCCAGAGGGGGCGTTGCGTTCTTTGTCAAAATAGAGCGCTTGGCTAAAGGGGCGCAGGTTTTGCCGATGGAGTTCACCGGCGACGTCCCCGGGCAAAAGCTCCATCAATGCGCCGTGCAGGATGCTCCCCATGGAGGAATGCGCGCGCTCCCCCTCGGGGAATGTAAGCGTATAGGTTGCTTGTCTTAGCATGAGGCGACCTCTTGGAGGGCGCACAGCCCCATGATGCTGCTGTCTGTATCCGTCCATGTGAGTTTGAGCGTACGCGGAGAGAGTACGGTATCTTTTTGCCGATGAAAATGCTGCGGTTGCCTGCGGCGTCTATCGAAAAACAGCTCGTCAAGGAGCGCCGCCACGGCTTTTCGCCCGATCTCTTCGCCGGGTGCGAGTGCGTAAAATATGGTCTTTGAGAGAAATCCCGTCCCGCCGCCGAGCATGACGTCGGCATCGCCCGCTTCGACGAACTCGGCGCGATAATCCCGCCCAAATGCATGCTCCTGCATGGCAAGCCCCGATGCGGTGTAGGTACGGCACATGCGGATCAGTGCGTCGATGTCCCGTATTCCTATTTGTGCGAGGATTTCCTTTTCGAAGGTGATCCGGAACCGAAATTTGCTCCCTATTGGGATGCACTCGCGAAAGAGCGAGATGCTGTGTTCTTTGCGCCCGCTTTTATTTGCATGTGTGGAGCAGTCGATTTTTTGCAGGATGACGGTATCGAGCCGCTTTGCCGTCGGCATGGCGTCGCCGACGCGCAGTCCGCGCATGACGTCTTGGATTGCGGCGTCGGAATACTTCCCTTTTTCGTCAACATATTTTAATTGACAGAGCAGTTCTTCTTCGAGTTTTTTTGCAAGTTTTCCTATTTCCGCTTTTATGTCTCGCGCGCTCATGGCATCTTGGAGTTTCCCCCAATATTTACGGCGCAGATTTTCATGCGCAGATTGCCGGAGCAGGTGATAGATAACGGCGGTGCGAATTGCCCCCTTGAGCGAGCTCCCGGGGATATAGGGGATGCCGCCCGCAGCTGTCTCTAGGCAGGCAACATCATTCAAGGAGCTTCTTTCATTTTGGCGGATGTGTACCTTTGCCCGGCGCACGGTGATCCCCTGCATTTCGCGTTCGGAGATGCGGTGATCCGTGAGCCAATTCAAAAGATAAGGCGGGCGTCTTTGCCGCATGTCCGCTACAAAATTATCGATCAGTCGATGCCGCATGAGCAGTTCGCTGAATTTCCCCTCGTCCACGAAGAAAACGTCCCGTTTGCGCCGATCGTAAAGGTATTCGAAGGGAAGGAGCTTCACGCCGCTGCCGATATGCACGGGAGAAATGCAGTTGAGTTCTATTTGTTTGCTTTCGTATTTCTCCATTTACATATCCACTCCTATATAGAGTCCCTTCCCACAGCGCAGGACTTCGTATCCCGGCTCTTTTCCAACATGGGCGATCGTGCCCGAAATGCGCCGCGGGAGACACGAGCCCGCGCTCAGCATATAGACGCTGTGCTTTTTCCGAACACCGCCCGCTCCCACCTGAGTGATGAATCCGCTCCGCTTGTGCAGTTCGTATGTTCCTGCGCGGAGCGCTCCCACGTCCTCCGGATCCGGGAGGAGGCTCGAGAGAAGCATCTGACGAGGGGCGTTCTCGTTCTCCAAAAAGGCGTGCAGCGCCGCATCGTCCTCAGAGAATGCATCGACGAGATCATACGGGTCGTCTTCGAGATGAAACTTGCCCCAGCCTGCACTGCGCTTCCCGCCGATGCCGGAAAGCCCCAGATAGGTAAAGAGCTCGGTCATCCGTGCGGCGTCGTCTTCGTCTCGGAGATAAAGGACGGCGTATAGTCCGCACTTTGCATGAAAGGAGATGCTGCCCACGGGATAGGGTTCCTGCGCACGACAGTTGACCTTGGTCGTGAGTCCATAGGTACAAAATTCGCCTCGCTCATCAAACGGATTCCCGCTTTGCTGCGCATCGAGGTATTCCGTTAGGCGGCTTGCACGCAGATAGGCGATTTTTTTCATCTGCTTTCGCGCGCCGGATTGCGCACGCGCACCGGTCAGGTTCTCCGGCGGCGCCGCGTTTGGCTGCATGGCTGCGAGGGTCGGTTTTAGCAGGTAGTAATGCACCTCCCCGTCCTCCTCCCGATAGGGCAGAAGATCGGAGAGGATAATATCACCCGCACGGCATTTTTCGATAAATGCGCGCAGCCGCTCCTCCTCCCCCGCTGCGGCAAGCTCACAGCAAAGTGCGGAGAAGAGCGTGTCCGAGGGATAGCTCATGCCTGCGGCGGCGAGACTGCCGCCCTGCTCCGCCATGCCAAAGTGTACGGGAGCGTCAAACGCGAGTTGATAGAGATAGTATGCCATATCAGCAACTTCCGTTCAGATGTGAGACAATCCCTTCGGCTTTGCTCTGCAAGGCGGCTTGTACCTCCTCGTTCAGCGAGAACACCTCGATTTCGAATGCACCGAAGGAGATGCGCCCGTAGCCGCGTGATCCGTGTCCGCCGATATAGTCCATCATGAGGAGACGAAATCCGTCGGCGAGGGTCTTCATATCCTCCTCGAGTTCGTCCTCTCGTTCAATGTTATAGACGAGTGCAAAGGAGAACTCCGCCCCTGCGGGGACGCGTTCGATCTGGCGCGGATTCGCAACGGCAGAGAGCCGGGAAATCGCGTTCTCATATTTCGCTTCGCCGATATAGGTATCCAGTTCGAGCATCTCAAACTGTGCGACGGATTCCTCGGTCATGCGGCAGTCGGAGAATTGGAGCCTTGCGGCGCGCGCGGTATTTTTTTGAGCGGTGCCAAATAGGCGCGCAACGATCGGCACGTCCTCTTCGATGGGGTTCAGGATATATCCGTCGGCATAGCTCTTTGCGAGAAGCGTGCGCATCTTCCCTTTCAGCGAGCTGCCGGGAATGATTGGCTGTTTGGTAAACGGATCGCGGATGAACGGACTGTCCACCTCTCCGATGGGGGCGAAATCACTCGACGCACCGATATGCAGTCCGGTTTCGAGACGGAGTGTCGCTGTGATTTTGAGTTTCCCTTTGAGTGTTGCCTGCTGTCCTTCCACTGCCATCAGTCCTTCCCTCCATAGTATTTATGGTAGGCGACGAGTGCCTCCATATAGCGTGCGAATTTCTCATAGGTTTCGATGCTGTTTTTGATGCCGCAAATAACGGCGTCGAGCTGCGCCTTTTCTACAAAGTCTTTGACGGCTTTGTCGCGCCCGGCTTGATATGCCATTTTGACTCTCAGATACTGCACCTGTGCGGCTAGGTCATCCGGGAGCGTTTTCTCATGCGGATGCTTCATCTTATAGCGGTTCACCTTGTTCGTGAGCGTCGTCACGGCGGACAGGAATTTGCGAATCTGATTTGCCTTGAGTTTGATATCCCCTCTGTTATCCTGCATGAGACTTGGAATAACGCTTTGTGCTTTGTCAACAAGGTTTGTGCTCATATTTTCTCCCCCTTTTCTCTCATCCGATAAACTTGTAAGCGCAGCGCTGTCAAGAGTTCGTCCCGATCGGTATGCGTCTTGAACCATGTGTAAAGCTGGGTGCGCACGATGTTGTAATGCTCCATCCCGGAGCGGTCTTCCTGCTTCGGCTTCATCCGTGCGAGGACATAGGCAAATCGCGCGAGGTTGATCCGCTCGCACGCCGCGTCGTCCTCCGAGGTCTCGGCTAAGAGATTCATCATACGGTAGAGCAGTCCTTTGCCGCAGAAGAGACGATCGTCTCCCTCCTCGGCATCTATGGCAAAATGTGTGCGCAGGAATACGAGCTTCTCGCCGCATACGCCGTCGATAAATCTCTTCCACGAATAGCAGGGAGCGCCCGCCCGTGTCTTTTGCCCGCGCTGCTGTGTCTCTATGCCAAACAACGCAACAGCGTCTTTGCCGGGGAGGGATTTCGCGAAATCTTCGAGTTCTCCCGCACTGCGCGCCATCGCGGACACGGGCATTTTGGGCGGGAATAGACCGATGCCGGCGGAAAAATGCAGTTTTCCGCCCGTGAAACGAGCAAATGCGCACCGTACATCCACCGCAAGCTCTATGAGATCATCCCATGCGCCGACGAGGAAGAAGTCGTCGCCGCCGGAATAGACGATATGAACGCTGCGCGCACCGCACCGCTCCTCTCCAAAGAGGGAAAATTGCCTTTGTGTACGCTCGCCAATACCGTTCACACGACCCGCGCAGAGACTATTCATATAGCGCTTAAAGAACAGCGAGAGTTGCCGCGAGAGCGCCGCCATGCGGGAGAGTGTCGCGTATTTTGGCGGGATGCCCGCGATGAATGCGGCGCCGAGATCGTCGACGTCCGCACGCAGGACGCCGAGACGGCGAATCGATGCCGCGTCCTCCCCTCCGCCGCTGCGCGCCGCAAGTGCGCTAAAATCGAGCGCTACTCCCGGCGTGCTCCGCGTGATATAGTCTCCGAGCCAAAGACGCGTCGCGAGGAGCGGCCCGGTGACCATGCTGTTCTTCACATAGATGCGTACAATCGCTTCTTTGTCCGCGCGCTCCGCCTCCTCCTTGCTGCACGCGATGAGACTGTAGGAGGCGCCGCTGAGGGACGGGAGCGGGAGTGCATCGTCCCAGGCATCGCTCCGAACAAGAAACACGTTTTCACCGAGCACGGCTTTTCCTAACCGGTAGAGTCCGCGGCAGTTCACGCAAGCCTCCGCCCCCGACGCATCCTCGTCGTCACCGTAAGGGGCAAGCGCGCGCGAGGAGATATGGCAGACGCCGCATTCCCTGCCGCCCTCCGCAACGGCATTGTAGGCACTCTCGGGCGCAAAGAGCGCTGCAAGTTCGTCCGGTTCATAGCGGCACAGCTTCTTTTCCGAAAGCATCTGCGCCAGTGTGCGAAACACATTGCCGACGCCCGCCGCCACGTTCTCCTGCTGCATGAATGTCTCGGCGGCGCACGGTGTCCATGCAAGCGCGGCAAAGAGACGCGTGCCGAAGTTCTCTAAGAACCATCGATTGAGCGAGCACTCCGCTTCCTGCAGGATTTGGACGGTTTCCTCTATGTTCGGCAGGAGCATATAAAAATGTCCGCCGCCTGCGTAAATGAGCGCCGATCGGCCGGCTCCGCACGCGGTCAGAATTTCATCCGCGATATGCTCGAGCATGAGGTCGAGGTAAAAGGATCGTCCGCGCAGGCTCTTGAGCGCGCCTTTGGACGGGACGGTATAGATGAACTGCTGGATGCCCGAGAGATCGCACGAGACGAGGAGGAACATCTTCTCCCGGCGCATTTCCTGCGCCTTTGGAAGCCAGCAGTGCGTCCGATAATCCGTAATGCCGTGCGCCGCAAAGTAACGATACATAGCGACCGCATACGCCGCCGTCAGCTTTACATGGTCGTAGAGGGAGACATCCGACGGCTCGTCCGTCGCCGTACTCGAGGGGACATAGCTCACGGATGCTTCGAGGATGCTCAGCAGCTCGTTCACGGACATATCGACGGGGCTCTTTTTCCGGAAATTCACCTCGAGCTGCTGCTTGATCTCCTGATAGCCGGAGCGATCCGCCTGCACAGCCCCTTTCTCCACGGGATACTGCATCAGCTCTTCGTTCTGCATTAAGGGACGCAGACGAAATACGCTCTTATCCGCGCTCGGCGTGTCAAACACGTTAAAGATGCTCTCAAGACATTGCGTCGCGCTGAATCCTGCGGATGCATCCTCCTCCTTGCGCCGGTCGGCTGCCGCCGCGAGGTTATCCGCTTCGTAAACGATGTAGCTGAGATCGTCCGCGGGCGGATTGGCATTTTTAATGTCCGCCGCGTGATGATGTCCCGCGGCATACCATAGATCGCATCCTTCACTCCCGACAAACTGCTTCAAAAAATCGGCGCCGACCTTACTGTGTGTCTCTCGCATCGGATCGGCACGCAGGATGACTTTCCCGATGTCATGCAGCAGCGCCGCCTTCTCGATGAGCGCTCCCTTATCTTCCATTCTTTCATCTCCATCCCTGTGGATTTGATATATTGCGTAAGATATTCTTTCATTATATTATTTAATTTTTTCATCTTTGTCAAACAAAAAAACTCTCCGAACAATCCGATTCAGAGAGTTTTTCATAGACGTATTTTATTTTTTTAGCGCCTTCACGATCCGCGCGACGAGCGCCGTACGCGAAAAGGGGGTGATGATGTAGTAACCGTCGATATAGGGTTCGATGTCACGCGCGATCTCTAGGGAGAGGCGCACGGCGAGTTCTTCCGCCTGTGTGCGGTCGAGCCCGCGGTACATATCGATGATGCGCTCTTCGACGTGGATGCCGGTGATCTCGCTCTCCATGTAGCGCGCGTTGCGCTCGCTGACGACGGGCATGATGCCGCCGAGGATCAGCGCCTCGGGGAAGGTCTCGCGCACGGCGCGCATATTCTCCTTCGCGCGTTCGCTGAGGACGGGCTGTGTAAAGAAGCCCATCATGCCCTCCTCGACCTTCTTCTTGGCGAGGTTGATCTGCGTGCCGAAAAATTTGGCATTGACGTTGAGCGCGCCGAAGATATGGAACGGTACGACGTCGCCGCGGCTGCCAAGGCTTGTGATAAAGGAAGCGAGTTTGCGCGAGTTGAACTGATAGACGCTCTTCACCTCGTCGCGCTCGGCGGTCGGGATGGGGTCGCCCGTGATGGTGATGATGTTGTGCACGCCCTCGGCACTGAGTCCGAGGAGCAGTGACTTGATGGCGTTGAGGTTGCGATCGCGGCAGGTCATGTGCGGGATCGGCTCGATGCCGAGTTCCCGATGCACGCGTCCCGCGAGCATCGCGGCGTCCATGCGCGCGCGCGCGATGGGGTTGTCCGCGATGGTGATGGCGTTGATCCCCGCCGCCATGAGTTCGCGTGCGCCCGCCATGAATTTATCCGCGCTGCCGGTCTCGGGCGGGTCGAGTTCGACGGCGATGGGCTTTGCTCCCGATTTAAGAGCTTCATAGAACGGACTTTTCGGCAGCAGCGCAACCTGCGGCGGGGTTTCCTCATCCTCCTCCGGCATTATATCGCCCTGTGCCGCGAGCGCATCGCAGAGTGCCTTGATGTGCGCGGGGGTCGTGCCGCAGCAACCGCCGAGGATGGAGACACCCTCGCGCCGGATGGCGGCGAGACTCGATCCGAAATAGTCGGGCGCACTCTCGTAGAAGGTTCGCCCGTCAACGACGACGGGATGCCCCGCGTTCGGCATGAGCGAGAGCGGCAGTATTTGCTTCCCCAGATGCCGAATAAGCTCCTTCATCTGCTTCGTGCCGTTGACACAGTTAAAGCCGACGGCATCGACGTATCCGCTGCCCGCGACGGCGCGCACAAGATCCTCGACGAACCGCCCGTCGCGCGTATAGCCGCCCGGATAGGCGGAGAACGAGTTGAGGACGAACGCCTCTGGGCATTTTTGCTTGATATGCGCCGCAGTCTCAATCAGCCCCTCGTCGGAGGAGTTGGTCTCAAAGATGAAGTGGCGCGCGCCAAGCGCGAGGAATATATCGGCGAGGAATCTGTACTCGTCGATGATATCCGCATGAGGAAGCCCCATGACGGGACCGATGTCCGCAAAGACATAGGCGTCAAACGGCGCTGCGGCACGCGCCGCGATCTCCCATCCGGCGGTAACAATGCGGCGGACGAGTTCTTCGTCCCCTTGGTAGACGATGCGGTTCGCGGCGAACGTATTGGTCTTAATCGCCTGCGCTCCTGCGCGCAGATACTCCGTGTGGATGTCACTGACAACGATCGGCGTCTCGATATTTGCGAGCTCGACGCCCTTGCCGCGCGTATGCAGTTTTTGCGCGTAGTATGTCCCCATGCCGCCGTCAAAGATGAGCGGCGCCGTTTTCAAATAGTCCCGTAGTTCAGCACGTCCCTGCGCCATAGATTTTCAGTCCTCCTGCTCGTCCAGTACCCGCCGGGCGATCTCCACGATGCTGCGCGCGTCGCCCGCATAGTAATCCGCGCCGATCTCGCGCGCGTAATCCTCCGTCAGCACGGCGCCGCCGACGATCGTCTGACAGTCATGCCCCGCCTCATGCAGCGCCTCAATCGTCCGTTTCATCGCCGTGACTGTCGTCGTCATGAGCGCCGAGAGTCCGATAAGTCCGACTTGTTTCTCGATCGCGACCTCGACGACGCGCGTCACGGGGACGTCGCGTCCGAGGTCGATGATCTGATAGCCGTAGTTCTCGAGTACGACCTTGACGATGTTCTTGCCGATGTCGTGAATATCTCCCTCGACGGTCGCGAGGATGATTTTCCCCTTTGAAACGCCCTGCCCGGACTCGGCGAGTTTGACCTTAATCAGTTCCAGTCCCGCCGTCGCGGCGTTCGCCGCGTTGATGAGCTGCGGCAGGAAGATGATTTCTTTTTCATAACGGTCGCCCACGATGTCAAGCGCGGGGATGACCTTTTCCTGAATGATGTCCATGGGAGCCATCTCGGTGAGGAGTTTGCGCGTGATGCGCTCGGCGTCGTCGCTCAGCCCACGCATGATGGCATCCATCAGTGGATCAACGTCCCCCGCCTGCTCGACCGCCGTCTGCACCGCCGCATCTACGCCTGTATCGCCCGTCAGCCCCAGCTCCTTACGCCGGCGCATCTCCGCCTGCTCGGGAGCAAACCGCGTGATATACGCGGCACAGTCGACATCCTCGCCCGAGACTGCACGATAGGAGACGACGGCGTCCATGATTTCCTTCGTGTTCGGGTTGACGATCGGGAAGTCAAGCCCGACGTGCATCGCCTGAATGAGGAAATTCTCCGTCATATGCACGCGCGCAGGGAGTCCAAAGGAGATATTGCTGACGCCGAGGGCGCAGTGCAGCCCGAGGCGGTCATGCACCTCGCGGACGGCACGCAGCGTCTCCATCGCCTGCTCCTGCTGTGCGGAGACGGTGAGCGTCAGGCAGTCGATGATGATGTCCTCACGGTCGATCCCATAGCGCTCCGCTTCCTCTATGATGCGCTCCGCGATGGCGACGCGCTCCGCCGCCGTCTGCGGGAGTCCCGCCTCATCGAGCGCAAGACCGAGCACCGCCGCGCCGTAGTGTTTGGCAAGCGGGAAAATATCGTTCATGCGCTCGCGTTCGCCGCTGACCGAGTTGATGATGACGCGCCCGTTCGTAACGCGCAGCGCCGCCTCAATGACCTTTGGATTCGCAGAGTCGATCTGAAGCGGGAGGTCGACGACGCTCTGCACCGCCTTCACGACGCGCGGGATGATTGCCTCCTCGTCCACGCCCTGCGCGCCGACGTTGATGTCGAGGACGTTCGCGCCCGCTTCCTGCTGGGAGATCGCGAGCTTCTTGATATAGCCCATATCCTCATCGAGGAGCGCCTGTTGGAGCCGCTTCTTCCCCGTCGGATTGATGCGCTCGCCGATGACGTTGAGCTTGCCGTACTCCGCAACGCAGCCGGGGGATGCGACGCCCTTGCGTTTTTTGCGCTTCGGACGATCCTCCGCCCCGCCCGCGACCGCCGCTGCGAGCGCGCGGATAAAGTCGGGGTTCGTCCCGCAGCAGCCGCCCATGATGACGGCGCCGCGCCGCGCGAACTCCGCCATCTCCCTGCCGAACTCCTCCGCCGTCATCTCGTACGCCCCCGTGCGCGGGTCGGGCAGACCCGCATTCGGTTTCACGATGATCGGCAGATCCGTCCACTCCATCATCTGCGCAACGATGGGCAGGAGCTCCACGGGGCCGAGCGAGCAGTTGACGCCGAGCGCTGCGACGCCGAGCGCATCGAGCGTGACCGCAACGGACGGCACCGCCGCGCCGAGGAAGGTGCGCCCGTTCTGCTCAAAGGTCATCGTCACCCAGATGGGGAGCTTCGTATGCTCCTTTGCCGCGAGCACCGCCGCCTTGACCTCATAGAGATCGGTCAGTGTTTCGAAGATGACGAGATCCGCGCCCGCCGCTTCGCCCGCCGTGACCATCTCGCGGAAGAGCTCGTAGGCGTCCTCAAAGGAGAGCGTGCCAAGCGGCTCGACCAACTCCCCGATAGGACCGATGTCAAGCGCAACGCGCACGCCCGGAACGCCGGAGTTCTCCGCCGCACGCCGCGCAATCGCGACGTTCGCCCCAATGACCTCGGCGACCGTTTTCCCCGTGCCGACGAGCTTGTGCCCATTCGCACCGAACGTGTTGCTGTAAATAACGCGGCTGCCCGCCGCGATGTAGTTCCGATGCACCTCTTCGATGACCTCGGGATGCTCCATGCCAAAGAGCTCGGGACGTTCCCCCGGCGCGAGTCCGCGCGCCTGAAGCTCTGTCCCCATGCCCCCGTCCAGTATGATGATGTCCTGCATTCCTATATCTCCCATTTCATATTCATGTTGATGCCGCCGTCTTTGCACCCTCTCTGCACCTGCGCCCCGCCTTGCGGAACGGGCAGTTGCGGAACATGAGGCAGTGCTCGCAGTCGGGCGGGCGATGCGGCTGAGGCGTGCGCGCGATGCCCATGATCGCCGTCACGGATTTGCGCGGCACCATGATGGTCGTCGGTGTCAGCGAGACGCCGACGCGGCGCGTCATATCGAGCAGGGCAAAGAATTTCGGCTGCTCGGAGATTGGAAGATCCCCGTAGCCGGGACTGAACCGATCCGTCAGATAGCGTCCGCCTGCCTCGATCTCCGCGCGCATATCGCTCTCAAAATTATTGCAGATATTCTCGATCGCCGTGCTCGCGCACGCATCCATGATGACGGCATCCGCCGCATTCGTGACCTCATAGCGCATCATCAGACGCTCCACGCCGGGACCAAGCGTCGCGCCGAACAGCACGACCTCCTCGCACGGCGCGAGCATCGTCGGTATATCCTTCCCCGCAAACGTGACGCCGAGCACGGCACCGTCCTCAAGCGGTACCTGCCGGTACGTGAGGCGCGGCGTTGCCGCCTGCAGCACCTCGTCCGTGCAGCGGCGCAGCTGCTTTGCGATGTCCTCCGTGAGCTCCTGCCCGCGGAAGCCAAGATACTTGAGTATTTCGTTCATATTTAACGCTGTAAAGCGCGGTTCAAACATAGGCACTCCTAAATTTTTTCACAGATATATGGGATGCGCATTCCATGCGCACGAAACCTTCCATAAATACAACGTATGTGTATCTTGCTCATAAAGGTTCTATAATAATAATCGTCTTTCACCTAAAAAGCAATATCACCGCACACAACATCATTGATATTTCTCCCATACTTTGGTATAACATGATGAGTAATATCGGCGAAGGAGGGGAAATCGTGCTGCGCATCGAAAGCGTATCTTTTGACTATGAGACGACCGGAGCGTCCGTCCGGGTGCTGGCGGATGCCTCGCTTCACGTGGCGCGCTCCGAGGTACATGCGCTCATCGGCGCGTCCGGCTGCGGAAAGTCCACCCTCCTGCGCCTCGCGGCGGGTCTGCTGCACCCGACGGCGGGGACTGTGCTCATGGACGGCGCACCCGTTGATCCGGGGCATCGACGCATCGGATTTCTCCCGCAAAACTACGGGCTGCTCCCGTGGAAAACGGTGCGTGAAAACATCCTCCTCGGCGCCGAGATCAAAGGACGTGCGCGCGAGAGCCTTGCGGACGCACTCGAAGAACTCGCGGCAGAGCTTGGGCTAACCGATTTGCTCAGGCGCTATCCGCGCGAGCTGTCGGGCGGACAGCAGCAACGCGTGGGACTGGCGCGCGTGTTCCTGCTCGCACCCGATCTATTGCTGATGGACGAGCCGTTCTCCGCACTCGACGCGATCACCCGCGAGTCCATGCAGGAGGTCTTTCTCTCGCTGTGGCAAAAACGAGCGGTCACGACGCTCCTCGTCACGCATTATGTCGACGAGGCACTCGCACTCGCAAGCCGCGTCTCGGTGATGGGCGGACGTCCGGGCAGCATCATAGAGACGATTGCACATCCGTTCGCGGACGACCTCACGCGCCGCACATCGCGCGAATTTTTTGAGATGGGTCGGCTGCTGCGGGCAAAGATTGCGGAGGCGGGCGCATGATGGAAAAACTTTCGCTGCGTTCCTTCATCTGCGGCATCGGCGCGTTTCTCCTCCTCTGGGCGCTCGCGGCACATCTGCTCAATATACCGGTCGTCCCGCCGCCTTCGGAGGTATTTGCGCGGCTCGCCGAAAAATTCACGGGCGTCATCGCCGTCCACGCGGGCTATAGTCTCATGCGCATCGCGCTCGGGCTCTCCCTCGCCGTCGCCATCGGCTACCCGATCGGCATTCTCATGGGATATTTCCCGCGGATCAACCGCATACTGGCGCCGATGCTTTATCTCGCCTATCCGGTTCCAAAGATCGCGTTCCTCCCTGTTGTGATGCTGCTCCTCGGCGTCGGAGAGGCGGGCAAAATACTGCTCATCTTCCTCATCATCGTGTTCCAAGTCGTCGTCGCCGTGCGCGACGCGACTGCGGGAATCCCGGCGGCGACCTACGAGCCGCTGCGCGTCCTCGGCGCATCATTTTGGCAGATGGTACGCCACATCGTCCTCCCCGCCTCGCTCCCGAAGTTCATCACCGCCGTGCGCATCGCGATGGCGACGGCGATCTCCGTCCTCTTCTTCACGGAGACATTCGGCACGAAATACGGCATCGGCTACTACATCATGGACGCGTGGCTGCGCGTCAACTACCTCGACATGTACGCGGGCATCGTTACGCTGAGCGGCATCGGGCTTCTGCTCTTTGCCCTCCTCGACGCGGCGGAACATATTCTCTGCCGATGGAAACGCTGAGCGCGCTGTATACCCTTTACAAAATCCCCTGAAAAATGTTAATATGAGCGTGGATTTTTGCCGTGCGGAGGAGAATCCGTACGGTTTTTTCGTGAAAAAGGATGGTACGCAAAGATGAACGAACTTCTCTATAAGATTCCTGCCGACACTCCGCGCGAAGAAGTGATCAAGATGCTCCGGGAGCATCCTGAGGTGTGTTTCGTCTCACTCGTAGGCATCGACATGGCGGGCAACGACACGGACGAGAAGATCCCCGTGCGGATTTTCATCGAGGACATCGACAAGTTTTACAACGGCACCGCCGTACAGACGGACGGTTCTTCCGTCGTCCTGCCGAAGATCGCGACGATCAACAACGCGAAGGTGGATCTCCCCATCGATCCCGCGGTCAACTGGTTCGTCGACTACGATCGGGAAAGCCCGGACACGGTCGGCACACTGCGCATCCCCTCCTTCATCATCCACGAGGGAAAACGTGTCGATTCGCGCGCGGCACTCGTGGACACACTCGCGTATGTGAAACGTGAACTGCTCGATTTCTTCCGTGCAAATCCTGAGATCTCCGGCGCGACGAGCCTCAAGGGCTCGGATATTGTTGACATCCGCTTCACCTCCGCAACGGAGCTCGAATTCTGGGTCAAGACGCCGCTTGAGGACAACGCCTCCATCGAGGAGATGTCCGCCTCGCAGGTGATGAACGAACAGTATTGGGAGCGCACGCACGGTGCGGTGCGGACGGCGCTTGAGGAATGCCTCATCGAGCTGGACAAATACGGTTTCCACATGGAGATGGGACACAAGGAGGTCGGCGGCCTCAAGGCGCAGATCGACGAGAACGGGCGCATGACGCACGTCTGCGAACAGATCGAAATCGACTGGCAGTATGACGGCGCCGTGCAGGCGGCGGACAACGAGCTCTTCGTCCGTACCATCGTGCGCGAAGTCTTCCGCCTGCACCGCCTTGAGGTCAATTTCAAGGCGAAACCCCTCATCGGTCTCGCGGGCAACGGCGAGCATACGCATCTGAGCATCGCCGCAGTCACCTCGGATGGCAAGATGCACAGTCTCTTCGCCGCCGACGATCAGAATGCGGACTATATGAGTGCGATCGGCTACGGCGCGCTCATGGGACTGCTCAAGAACTACGAAGCCATCAATCCCTTTGTCTCGGCGACGAACGATTCGTTCAACCGTCTCAAACCCGGATTTGAAGCCCCTGTCTGCGTCGTCACCTCGTTCGGTCATACGCCCGCGATCCCCTCGCGCAACCGTACGGTGCTCGTCAGTCTCATCCGCGACCTCAAGAATCCAATGGCGACGCGCTTTGAACTGCGCGCAACCAATCCATACTCGAACACCTACCTCGTCCTCGCCGCATGTTATCTCGCCATACTCGACGGCATCAAGCACACGGCGGGCCGCACGGCGGCGCAGCTTCTCGCCGAGCTGTCAAAACAGCCGGGCGAAGACGCGCACTATCTCGAACGCGACCGTGCCTATCGGAGCGAGGAGGACGTGTTCGAGTTCTACACGCCCGAGGAACGCGACGCGCGCTTTGGCAAACCGCCTGCGACGGTGTGGGAAAACATGCTCGGCTTTGATCTCTATCCGGAAAAGGTCGCCGTGCTGACGGCGGGCAATACGCTCCGCCCGCAGATCATCGAATCGTTCCGCACCGGGGCGCTCCTGCGGTGGAAGATCGAACTCATCAGCCGCATCATCCCCGAGTACCGTGACCTCGTCCGCCGCATGAAGGAGATCAAGAGCGACTTCGTGACGGATCAGGATGCCTATATGTGGAACAAGATTCACGACCTGCGCATCTATCTTGCAAAGGATACCATCGACGATAAGGCGCTCTTCAGTCTGCTCATCAAGGCGCTGAACGAGGGCGATTATCGCGTCGCCTCCGCACTTCAGCTTGAGATGAATGCAAAGATTGAGGAGCTGAAGGAGCTGTATGATTGCTACAAGAAAAACATGATCTGAGGCGTGCATTGGGATCTTCGCCCCCAGCTTTGTCATATCGTCGAACACTTCAGTTGACGCAGATACTTAGACTGCCGCATGGATATATTTCTGTGCGGCAGTCTTTTTGTATTCCGACGACATATCTTTATTAAGTACAATGACAAAATTTTTTCCCAAAAGGTCAAAAAATCAAAAATAGTATTTGACTTTTTGACTTATAGTGATATAATAACGGTATCAACTAACACGAAGATGCGGAGGAACACATTATGGAACAGGATAAATACACAGCGCGCACGCTCGCCGCGCTCCAATCGGCGCAGCAGATTGCGGCGATGCGCTATCATCAGGAAATCACATCGGCACATGTGCTGCTAGCGCTTGCAAAGGAACCGGAAGGTCTGCTCGCGACAATATTCTCCGTCTGCGGCGTCGATCTCCCGATGCTCAAGGCACGCCTTGAAAAGGAACTCGCTTCCATCCCCGCCGTCCGCGGCACGAACCGCCTCGGCATGGGGATGGACATGGTACGCGTGCTCGGACGCGCCGAGGAACTGGCGCAGTCGATGAAGGATGAATACGTTTCGACGGAGCACTTGCTGCTCGCCCTCGTCACCGACGGAAGCGACGAGGTTCAGAAAATCGCGCGTGAATTTGGTCTGACGAAGAGCAGCGTACAGGACGCGATCAAAAAGAACCGCAAGCAGAACGTGACGAGCGACAATCCCGAAGAGGGCTATCAGTCGCTTGAAAAATACGGACGCGATATGACCGCGGCGGCACGCGCGAATAAACTCGACCCCGTCATCGGGCGCGACGAAGAGATTCGCCGCACGATCGAGATTTTATCGCGCCGCACGAAAAATAATCCGGTGCTCATCGGCGAGCCGGGCGTCGGCAAGACCGCCATCGTCGAGGGACTTGCCCGCCGTATTGTCGCGGGCGACGTTCCCGAATCGCTGAAAAATAAGACGCTCTACGCGCTCGACATGGGCGCACTCGTCGCGGGTGCGAAGTTCCGCGGCGAGTTCGAGGAACGTCTCAAGGGCGTCCTCAATGAGATCGCAAAATCCGAGGGGCAGATTCTTCTCTTCATCGACGAGGTGCACACGGTCGTCGGCGCAGGTGCCGCCGAGGGCGCGATGGACGCGGGCAATTTGCTGAAACCGCTCCTCGCACGAGGCGAGTTGCGCTGCATCGGCGCAACGACGCTGAACGAGTACCGCAAGTACATTGAGAAGGACACGGCGCTCGAACGCCGCTTCCAGCCCGTCATGGTCGGCGAGCCGAGCGTGGAGGATACCATCTCCATCCTGCGCGGACTCAAAGATCGCTACGAGGTGCATCACGGCGTGCGCATCCGCGACGCCGCGCTCGTGGCGGCGGCAACGCTCTCCGACCGCTATATTTCCGACCGGTTCCTGCCGGATAAGGCAATCGACCTCGTGGATGAAGCGGCGGCAAAACTGCGCACGGAAATCGAGTCCATGCCCGCACCGCTCGACGAGATTTGCCGCAAGATTCTCCAGCTCGACATCGAAGAGGAAGCTCTCAAGAAAGAGACCGACGAGGCGTCGAAAGAGAAACTTGCGCAGCTCGTCGCAGAGAAAGATGCGCTCCACGCCGAGGAGGAAAAACTCCGTGCGAAGTGGGAAAGTGAGAAGCAGGCAATCCTGCGCGTCCGTGCCATCAAAAAAGAAATGGATGAGGTACGCGGCGAGATGGAGGCGGCGGAACGCGGTCAGAATCTCACACGCGCCTCGGAGCTGAAATACGGCAAGATGCCGGAACTCGAGAAGAAACTTTCGGAGGAAGAAGCCGCTATCGCCGCGCAGTCCGCAGGCGAGCGGATGCTCAAGGAGGAGGTCGGCGAGGAGGACATCGCGCGCGTCGTCAGCCGCTGGACGGGCATCCCCGTGACGAAGATGATGACGGGCGAGCGCGAGAAGCTGCTCCGGCTTGAAGATGTGCTCCATGAGCGCGTCGTCGGACAGAACGAAGCCGTGACCGCCGTCAGCGAAGCGATCCTGCGCGCGCGCGCGGGCATCAAGGATCCGAACCGCCCCATTGGTTCGTTTATCTTCCTCGGTCCCACGGGCGTCGGCAAGACCGAGCTCGCAAAGACACTTGCCGAAGCTCTCTTTGACGACGAGCGGAGCATGATCCGCATCGACATGAGCGAGTACATGGAGAAGCACAGCGTCTCGCGGCTCATCGGCGCGCCTCCGGGCTACGTCGGCTACGACGAGGGCGGTCAGCTCACCGAGGCGGTGCGCCGCCGTCCATACAGCGTCATCCTGCTCGACGAGATCGAAAAAGCGCACCGCGACGTGTTCAACGTCCTGCTGCAAATCCTCGACGACGGGCGGCTCACGGACGGCAAGGGACGCGTCGTGAACTTTAAGAACACCGTCATCATCATGACGAGCAATCTCGGTTCGCACGAGATCCTGAGCAAGGACTATGCGGAGGCATCCGCGGCAGTGCGCGCCCTCCTCAAGGAGTATTTCCGCCCCGAGTTCCTCAACCGCGTGGACGATACCATCGTGTTCAAGGCGCTGGCAAAGGACGATGTAAAGCGCATCGCGGCAATCATGCTCGCGGCGCTCGGCAAGCGTCTCGAGCGTCAGGTAGACATCGAGCTCACATGGGACGATGCCGCGCTGACTGCACTCGCCGACGAAGGCTTTGATCCCGACTTCGGCGCGCGTCCGCTGCGCCGTCTGCTCACGCACACGGTTGAGACCGCACTCTCGAAGAAGATCATCGCGGGCGAGATTCGCGGCGGCGATACCGTCGAGATCGGCTTTGCAGGAAACGAGTTTACATTCAAGAGTTTGTAAATCATTTGAAGGGAACTGTTGCATATTCATGTGCAGCAGTTCTTTTTTATGCTATTTTCTTGCGATACGGGGAAAAAATACTATAATGAAATTCGTTCTTTATTCTTAAGGGGGATTCCGATTGAAATCATCTCTGCTGCGCATATTCTGGCAGCTGTTCAAAGGATATTGGAGTTCGGCGGAGAAATGGCGCGCACGCGGACTGTTCGCGGCGGTCATCGCGCTGAATCTCGCGAGCGTCTATATACTCGTCCGCATCAACGATTGGTATCGCGTCTTCTACGACGCTCTCCAAGCCTATGACTGGGCGGCGTTCTGGCCGCTCGTCGGCGAGTTTACAGTACTCGCGATGATCAATATCTTCATCTCGGTCTATGCCGTCTATCTCCGGCAAATGCTCACCATTAAGTGGCGCACATGGATGACAGATCAATATCTCGGGCGCTGGATGCGCGGGCAGATCTACTACCGTCTGCAGGTGCTGCACAGCGACACGGACAACCCCGACCAGCGCATCAGCGAGGACATCAATCAGTTCGTATCGCTGACATTGACGCTCCTCATCGGCATCCTGCGCCAGCTCACAACGCTCGGTGCATTCGGCGTCGTCCTGTGGAACCTCTCGGGTGTTCTGACCGTCCCCGTTGGCGGCACAGAGTTCGTGATTTACGGCTACATGTTCTGGCTTTCACTCATCTACTCCGGGCTTGGCACCTGCTTTGCCCACTTTGTCGGACGAAAGCTCATCCGGCTCAACTTTGACCAGCAGCGCTACGAAGCGGACTTCCGTTTCAGCATGATGCGCGTCCGCGAAAACAGCGAGAGCATCGCATTTTATCGCGGCGAGCAGGCAGAGTCCGTCGGGTTCAAGGAGCATTTTGCAAACGTCATCAAGAACTATTGGGATCTGATGCGTCGGACAAAGCTGCTGAACTTCTACGTCAACGGCTACGGGCAGCTCGCCATCATCTTCCCGCTCATCATGGCGGCGCCGCGCTACTACGCGGGAGAGATCGCACTCGGCGGACTCATGCAGACCATGACCGCGTTCGACCGCGTGCAGGGCGCGCTCTCGTTCTTCGTCGACGCTTATGACTCCGTCGCACAGCTCGCGGCAGTTCTGCACCGACTCGGCGGGTTCACCGAGCACATGGAGGATGCCGCACAGGTGACGGGAGAAATTGAACGCGTCGAAGGCGCAGGAAAAGACCTCGCGCTGGAAAGCCTCACCGTCGCCCTGCCGAGCGGAACGGAACTCCTCTCGCAGTGTACGCTGTCCCTGCCTCAGGGGGCACACGTCCTCGTGACAGGCGTCTCTGGTGCGGGAAAGAGTACCCTCCTGCGCACGCTCGCAGGCATATGGCCGTATGGCTGTGGCAGAATCACCATGCCGCGGAACATGCGCCGCCTCTTCCTCCCCCAGCGCCCGTATCTGCCGCTCGGCACACTCCGCCGCGCCCTCTTCTACCCGCGCACGAGCACGGAAAATGATGCGGAGACTGCACGCGTCCTGCGCCTTGTAGGACTGGAACAGTTCGCCGCACGTCTCGACGAAACGGACGACTGGGGCCGCATTCTCTCGCTTGGCGAGCAGCAGCGGCTTGCTTTTGCACGCGTCCTGCTCATTCGCCCCGACTGGATTTTCCTCGACGAGGCGACCTCTGCCCTTGATGAACCGCGCGAACGCGCGCTTTATGATATACTCAAACAGGAACTCCCGACCGCAAGCATCATCAGCGTCGGACATCGATCGACCCTTTTTGCTGTTCATGACACGGAGCTCCGTCTCAGCCATCAAACGTATACCTATCAGGAGATCCCCCATGAATCGTAGAGACTTTCTGCGCCGTCTGGCACTCGTTGGCATCGGCGCCGCCGCACTCCCCTTCTTCCCCTCTGTCACAGAGGCTTCGTGGTACATCCCGACCGTGCTTCCCGGCGTGTCCGTTCGCCCCACGCACCTGAAATTCGGCGCACTTGAGAACCGTTTTTTCACAAACAGCCTCGTCATACACCACATCGGCAGTACAAACGACGACGTATCGGCGGAGACCGTCCATCAATGGCACCTCAATAACGGCTGGGCGGGCATCGGCTATCACTTCCTCATCCGCAAGGACGGCACCATCGAGGAGGGGCGCCCCCTCGGCACGGTTGGTGCACATGTCTACGGCGAGAACCGTCATACCGTCGGCATCAATATCGTTGGAAATTTTGAAATGGCGACGCCCACCGAAGCGCAGCTCACTGCCGCCGCGCATCTCATCGCATCGCTCTGCACCGTCTACCAATTTGATCCCGTATGGGAACAGACCATATTCGGACATCGCGATCTCAGCGCAACCGCCTGTCCCGGCCGCTATCTCTACGCGCAGCTTCCGGGCGTCGTAGACCGGGCACGTGTCTTCTACGGATCGGAGGAACTATCCGCTGAAAGAGCGCGCATCGCGCAGATGGAGCGCGAGGACAAGGAGCGCCAACGGGCGCTCACGCGTGCCAAAATGGAAGAGGCGCGCCGCAAGAATATGGCGAACGCGCGCCCGTCGCATCCGACGCCGAGCGCCCCGCAGTCTCCCCTGCCAAAGCCGACACCAAAACCGCAGCCGCCGAAAGCAGCGCGTCCGCAGCCGGAAATCAAAAAGCCCAACATGCGCCCCGACATCCCGAAGCCGCAGAACATGAAGCCGACGCAGCGCAGGATCGCCGACTAGGATATCAGAAATACGAGAGCATAGGAGGTGAAGCACGTGGGATTTCACTACCGCTTTTTTGACCGTGACATGGAGAAAACGGACGAGATGGGCATCCCGCTCACACGCGCCGACATCGACGCGCGCGAACGTGCAAGAGAGCCGGAACGCATCTTCTCGCGCGGAGAGCAGACGGGTATCGTGCTTTCCTCCGTGATTTTCGCCTACGGGTATATGGAGGGCGACCTCTCCCTCGTTTTTTTCTGCCTTTCCTTCCTCATCTTCGAACTGCGTAAAATCGTGCGTCGCTATACGGGCAAATACGGGCAAAATATTGCAAACGCCATGCATGGATTCAGCATTGCGCTCATCCTCGGCGCGCTTGCTATGGTACTCACGACATAGGAGGTTCTATTTGAAACAACATATGGGCATGGGCGTCATGAAAGTCGGCGCCGCCGCTGCGATCGTCCTCCTCTTTGGCATCATCCACCTCGCTGCCCCGGGATTCCTTCCCGAGCTTTTCGCGCTCCTTTCGACCGGAGACATCTCCGCTACGGTCGAGTACATCCGCGGCTATGGAGACTCGGCGGCGGTGTTCGCATTCTTCCTCACGCTCTTTGTCAACGCCCTTGGCTTTCCGCCCGCGATCATCTTCTCGACGGCAAACGTTATGCTGTTCGGCATTGTCCCTGGCATCATCCTCTCCTGCGCGGCGGAAACCGTCGGCGTCACGATCGCCTTTCTGCTCATGCGGTTCTACTTCCGCGATGCGGCGGAGAAAGTGATTACAAAGAGTCCGTTCCTCTCAAAAATCGACCGGTACAGCGGGACAAAAGGCTTTTTTGTCATGCTCATCGCGCGCATGATTCCCTACATCCCGTCCGCTATCCTCAACGCCGTCGGCGCGCTCTCCTCGATTCGCCTGCGCGAGTATGTCATCGCGTCGTTCGTGGGGAAATTCCCCTCCACGGGCATCGAGGCAATTATCGGGCACGATCTCATTGTCAAGCAGCCGGATCATACCCGCCTCATCGTGGTTATCGTCTGCGCGATCGTTCTCATCGCAGGCGCATGGCGCTACGAAAACCACGTCATGAAAGCGGAAGCCGCACACGCGGAGGAGGATGCATCATGACGCGCAGACATTTCTTGCAGACCGCTGCGAGCGCCGTTCTATCTATGGGGCTCGGCGGTCTCTTTTCATCTCATCATGCGGCGGCATATACGCATGAAATCAAATATCTGCGGCAAATCGTCACGCATGATCCGCAGACGACGCGCATGATCCAATGGGACAGCGAGAGCCTCCTCCCGGATGTGCGCGTCGAGGTGCGTTCCGCGGGGATGCATACACACGCCGATATCTACATCCCGTCCTATACCTACTTTGACATAGATGATACTGCGCAGTACACCTACCATGCAGAGGTACGTCTCCCCCGGAGCGGCGACGACTATCGCGTGATCTCCGCGCGCGGCACAACGGCATGGATGCCGCTCCCCATCCCCGCCGCAAGCGGCACAGTACGCGCCCTCCTCTTCTCCGACAGTCAATGCGGCGAGAGCTATGACGTGTGGCGCAACCTCTATCACGCGGCATGGCATCGGCATCCTCATGCCGATTTTGCCGCGATCGTCGGCGATCTCGTTGACAACGGCGAATCCGCGTGGCACTGGGAGAGTTTTCTCGCTGCGATGGAGGGCGCGGACAGCCCGCTTGCCCGGCACATCCACGCCCCTGCCCTCGGCAATCACGAATACTACGGACTGAACTGGACGGCAACGCCTCCCGCGCGCTATCTGCACACATTTGCCCTGCCCGATAACGGCAGTACGGATTTTCCCGGGCACTACTATTCCTTTACCATGGGCGTCGTGCATTTCATGGTACTCGATACACAGTTTCTCGAACTCGGCACACGCGGCTCATTGCTCAAGGTGGAGCAACTTGCGTGGCTGATCCGGGATACAGCGGAGTCTCATGCTCCTTGGCGCGTCGTCCTCATGCACAAGGATATCCTCGCCTGCGGGGACTACCAGACCGAGCAAGGCACGACCGCAGGCATCAGCGACGTCGGGCGCGTCTTTATGGACACATTTGACGCGCTCGGCATCGATCTCGTCGTCTCGGGGCATATCCACACCTACCGCCGCCGCCAAATCCGCGCACAAAAACGGATCAAAACGGCACCCTCTACCTCCTCGCGGGACCCGCGGGCAACGAATACTTCGACGTCCCTGCCGAGTCCTACGACCTCGCCGCCTCTGCGAATTCTGCCCCCTCCAACTACCTCTATATGGAGGCAGATGCAAAAGAGCTGCACGTCTCCTGCGAAACGGCGGACGGCACGGTCATCGATACGGTAACGCTGAGAAAATCAAAACCACCCGCATAGCGGGTGGTTTTGATTATTGCATTTTAACGTTTAATGCCGCCAAGGTTTACGGTTGTTGTAATCGCGCATGATACGCTTGACCGCTTGATCATGGCGTTTTTGTTCCTCGCGCATGGCGCGGTTATATTTCTCTTGATCGCCGTCGCGGCGGAAGTCAAATTTGATTCTGCGGACGTTCTCGTCGTGGATGCGGTCTTCTTCCTTCATGCGGAAGCTGTACTCGTTCGACGCGCCGTCCTCATAGGACAACTGCGTCGGCGGCACGGCGGCATGTGCAGCGGGCGCACCGGCGACAATACTAAGTCCCGTCACGGCGGCAAGTGCGACGGCAAAATAACGGCTTTTCTTCATGGTTCCCCACTCCCTTAAATCATATCTATGAACACATTTACTTTACTGCGTATCCCTTGGAAGGTATTTAAGAACGTGTAAACACGCCATTAAAAGTTATTTGCTGAGAAATACGGGACAGTGCGCGTGTTTGCTGACGTACGAGGACACGCTGCCAAAGGCAATGCGCTCGAACGTGCCGAAGCCGCGCGTTCCCATGACGATGAGGTCGCTCTCCTCCTCAGCGGCGACGGCAACGATGGTCTCGCCGGGATTTCCTTCGGCGACGCGCGGATGGGCGCGCACGTTGTGCGGAATCTCGTGCATCAGCTCCGCGAGGAGGCGATAGGCGGAAATCTTCAGCTCGGCGGGCAGATAGCCGCTCGTGCTGACCTGCTCGAATGCCGAGACATGCGCGTCGTAATCGACGACCATGAGTACTGTCAGCTCCGCCCCCGTACGGCGCCCAAGCTCAATTGCCCATGCTGCGGCATGGAACGACGCATGAGAGCCGTCGATAGCGACGAGGATGCGCTCGCATCGAACGTCGTGCGCGGGGAGACTCTTGATCTCCGCAATCAGGGATGCCGTGTCCATCTCGAATACCTCCTTTAGGTTTCTAGGTGCAGTCTTGTCCCTGCGGGCTGCTCCTCTATATCGCGCGCAAGCAGCTCTTTTTTCGCGCTGTAAAACCGCAGTGTGTAGAGAACGCCGATGACTGCGATGTAGATGAGGAACGCGCCAAATGTCGCTGCATATCCCATGAAGTCGGCACCGCGCGTGATGATGTCACGCGTGAAATGGAACTCCCATGTGAGCGGCCAAATATGCGAGAGTGCCACGACCCAGTCGGCGAAATGCGAAAGAGGTCCCGTCGGACCGCCGAAAATGAAGCCGCCGGGGATGATGAGGATCATGCGGCTCGCGGCGACGCCGAGATTCGCCGCCGACCAGCCCGCGAGCGTCGTCACCATGCCGAGCACAAATACATAGAAAATCTGGACAAAGATGAAGTTCGCAAGATGCCCCGCAAATATGAGGTCGCCCCAAACGCGCAGTACCGCCATGCCGACGCACCATGAGACGATAAGGAGTCCGCCGTAGGGAAGTGTCCGCAGGACGAGATCCCACGGTGTCCCCGTGCGCAGGATGGCATCAAGCTCCCCCGTCAGGCGCAGGCGCGGGATCATACCGATGGTCGCAAAGGTGTAGAACATCGAGCCGAAGAAGAACAGGAAGCCAAGTGTCATGCTGTTGCTCGTCGAGGTATTCGGGCTAAAGAGCACGCGGTCGGCAATCTGTATGCCGCCGTCGATCGTGTCGTTCGTGCTGCCGGGATCGCCGTTTGCCGCCGCGTTCTCAAGCACGGCGAGCTCATTCATCGCTTCCTTTATCTCGGCGGTCTGTGCGGCGTTCGTGTTGTCATAGAACACGCCAATGTGATTCGCCGTCCCCGTATAGCGGTCTTTTTCGAGACCCTGCGGGAAATAGACGACGGCAATCGCCTTGTCGCGGTACAGGAAGGAGCGCGGATCGGCGGGCGTATTGACCACCGCCGTGACCTTCATGTACTCCGAGGCGTCGATGCGGTTCGTGAGCTCATGCGTGTAGGCGGAGTTGTCGAGGTCGATGACGACGACGCCAGCATCTTTGGAGAAATTGCCCGCGAGCATCACGGACAGCACGACGGAGATCACCATGGCGACCATGATGGAGACCTTTTCATACGGCATTCCCTGCCCGGAAAAAAGGTATTTGAGCTCAGCTTTGAGTGAATGCACGGTCACTCACTCCAATCGTCATGCCGGGAATGATCCCGTCGGTCGGGTCGACGTAGATGCGAATCTGAAACGCGGAGAGATCCGCCTGACTCTTCTCGCGCGACATCTTGAGGTCGGCGAACCCCGGCGCCTTCGTCACGAGACGCACCGTCCCCGGCACCTCGCGGTCGCCCGCGACGGCATGCCCAGTGATGCGGTCGCCCTCGTGAATCCCGCGTACCTGATCCTCGCTGACGTAGATGTCATAATAGCCTCGATTACTTTCGAGGAGGACGACGGGGCGTCCCGGGGAGATCATCTCGCCTTCTTTGGCGAGGAGCTTCAGCACCTTGCTGTCCTCGGGCGCACGCAGCACGAGACGATCGCGCGCAACCTCGAGTTCCTTTTTCTGCACGAGGAGCATGTCGCGCTGTGCTTCGAGCGCCGCAACGTCGTTCCCCATATTTGCCGCTCTCCGGCGCGCCTGCTCGATGGTCGGCAGGGAGATGGACTCCGTATTGCCCGTATCCGCCGCAGCGCCGACGCGCTTTGCCTTTGCCTTCGGATCCATATGACCGCTCCTTTCTTTCCCCTCTCATCCTATGTAAAAAGCGCCGCACCCGTGAAGGTGCGACGCCGGAAGAATCTCAGATTCTTTGTGTCTCCCTTATTCCGCAGTGAACGGAAGAAGTGCGATATTACGGGCACGCTTGATGGCAAGCGTGACCTGTCTTTGATGCTTTGCGCAGTTGCCGGAAATGCGGCGCGGGAGAATCTTCCCTCGCTCCGTTGTGAAGCGGCGCAGTTTCGCGGCGTCCTTGTAGTCGATATGGTCTACCTTATCAACGCAGAACGAGCAGACCTTGCGGCGGGGCTTGCGTCCCCGATCTCGTCTCATCATTTTATTTTTCCCTCCTTGTCACGGGATATTCCGGGCGCACGCGCGCTCAGAATGGAATCTCGTCGTCCGGAACCACGGGTCCCATCATGTCGGGCGCACCGCTGCCTGCGGCAGGTGCAGCGCCGGATCCGGCGGGGGCATCGTAGCCGCCCATACCGCCGCCGGCATTTTTCGAATCAAGAAACTCTACATTGTCCGCTACGACATCGGTCGCGTATTTGCGCTGTCCGTCATTGCCGTCGTAGCTGCGCACCTGAATGCGCCCCTCGACGCCAATGCGGCGTCCCTTCGTGAGGTTGTTGCCGCAAATTTCGGCGAGTTTGTCCCAGCAGGTGACGGGGATAAAATCAGCCGTCTGCTGCCCCTCCTGCTGCGCCGCACGCGAAAAGCGGCGGTCAACAGCAACGGTGAACCGGCAAAATGCCTTGCCGCTCTGTGTGTAGCGTATATCGGGGTCGCGCGTGAGGCGCCCGATCAGTATGACTCTGTTCATTCGATTGTTCTCTCCCGCATGTCTATGGGATTCGTTTTACTCTTTGTCAGTTTCCGGAACACCGTTCTCCGCACGGACGATCATATGCTTTAAGAGATCGTCGGTGATCTTCATCACGCGGTCGCACTCGGCGACGCAGGCGGGCTCTGCATTGACATACAGCAGAACGTAGTATCCCTCGCTGTGGTCATTGATCTCATAGGCGAGGCGCTTCTTGCCCCAGCGATCCTCTTTCTCAATCGTACCGCCGTTTGCCTGAATGAGCTTCGTGAACTTCTCGATGACGGCGTTGGTCGCCTCTTCCTCCATCGGCTTCACGATAAATATGACTTCGTACATTCTCACGAAATCACCTCCTCTTTGGTCTGTGGCCGCCGCTCATCGCAGCGGCAGAGTGAAATTTTTCGCTGCAAGCGCGCACGAAAGACGCGCTTGGCAACGTGACTTAGTATAGCATGTTTGTGACGCACGCGCAAGATGCAGGAGGCAATTTTTATTCCCGTCGAGGCATTTGGTCAATGCGCGTTTGAATTGGGAGAAAATTATGGTATACTTCTTATGATATCAGTTGCTGCGGGAGGGAATTATTTTGCGTATTGTCATAGCGGGAGCCGGGCGCCTGGGCTACAGCATCGCGTCCCTGCTCTCGGAGGAGGGCATGGACGTCGTGGTCGTAGACGGCGAGGAGAGCCAGCTTGAGGCGGCAAAGACGACGCTCGACGTGCTCACGATCACGGCGAATATCTCGAGTCCGCTCACGATGAACGATCCCGACATTAAGGGGGCGGACATTCTCATCGCCGTCACAGAGAGTGACGAGGTGAACATGGTCGCGTGCATCCTCGCGAAGAAACACGGCATCCCCCACACGATTGCCCGCATCCGCGATATGAACTTTACAGTGGAAGCGAGCGCCTATCTCAAGGAAAATTTTGATATTGACCTCGCGCTCAATCCGGAGCTGATTACGGCGCGCGAAATCAACCGCATCCTCATGACGCCCGCCGCGCTCAACGTGGAGGACTTCGGTCAGGGCAAGGTGCGTCTCTTTGAGACGCGCATCCGGCGCAAATCCGCGATCGCGCGTACGCCGCTGAAATCGCTGAAGCTCCCGCCCGGTGTGCTCGCGGGACTCATCTTCCGCGATCACCGCATGATCATCCCGCACGGCGACGATGTGTTCCTGCCCGGTGACAACGCCTACTTCATCGGGCTGCCGGACAAAATCGAACAGTTCAGTCAGAGCCTCCTGCAGAGCGACACGCACAAGCTGAACCGCGCCGCAATCATCGGCGCGGGACGCACGGGGCGCGCCCTTGCGCTCATGCTCGAGCAGCAGGGCGTGCAGGTCAAGGTCATTGATAAGAACCGCGAGCGCTGCGAGCTGCTCGCGGAGAAGCTAAAGACGGGGCTTGCGATCTGCGGCGACGGGACGGATATCGATCTCCTCACGGAGGAGGGTGTCGCGGAGGCGGACGTCATTGTCTGCCTCACGGAGGACGACAAGCTGAACCTCATGCTCGCGCTGCTCGCGCGCCACCTGTCCGACAACCGCATCAAGACGGTCGTGCGCGTCGACCGCAACGAATACATCGACCTCATGGAGAAGGTCGGCGTCAACATCGCGCTCTCGGCGCGTCTGCTCTCGGCGAGCGAGGTGCTTGCCTATGCGCGCGGCGGTGATGTGGCACGTGTGACTCTGCTCGAGGGGGCGCGTGCGGAGGCGCTCGAGGTGATCGTCAGTCCGGGCGCACCCGTGACGGGCAAACAGCTCATGAACGCGCAGCTCCCGCGCGAATGCCTCGTCTGTGCCTATGTGCGCAACGAGGAGGCAGCGATCCCGAACGGGATGACGGAGCTGATGCCGGGCGACCGCGTGATCCTCTTCGTGCTGAAGAGCTTCGCACAAAAGGCGCTGTCTTATTTTGGAGACGACTGATGCGGTTCGATTTATTTTGGGTACTCATGGGGCGCACAGCGTATGTGTTCGCACCACTCTATCTCATACCCTTCGCCTACGGGTTCATCTACGGTGTGGATGGCGCGGGCTCATTTTTCGCACTCAGCATCCTGACGGCGATCCTCGGCATGGTGTTCGGCAATATGGGGCGCAGTCATATGCGTCAGCTGTCCGTGCAGGAGGGGATGCTGTTCATTCTCGCCGTTTGGCTGCTGCTCGCCGTCCTCGGGATGCTGCCGTTCCACCTCGCTGGTCTGCATCTGTCGCCTGTCGATACGTTCTTGGAGTGTATCTCCGCGCTCACGACGACGGGCATGACGTCGCTCGGCGATGTGCTGCCGCCGATGCTCCTCCTCTGGCGGGCACTCCTCAGCTGGTTCGGCGGGCTGCTCTTCGTGGTCATTCTCGTGACGGTACTGCCCGTCGTTGGCGGATGTTTCGGCGTTGATTTCACCGTGGGGCAGGATCGGCTGTTCAGCCCGCTCTGGAACCGCATGACAAAGCCGATGCGCGAGATGATGCTGCTCTATATTGCGCTGACCGCGATTGCCGCCGGCATCTATCTTGCAGCGGGAGATGCGGCGCTGCCCGCATTCATGCTTGCGCTCTTTACCATCTCCTCGGGTGCCGGCTCAATGACGGGCGGTATCTCTCCCACCCCCGCACTGATGGCTGCGGGCGGCATCGTCTCGCTGCTCTCCGCCCTGCCGCTCCTTACGCTGTGGCAGGCAGGGCGGCGGCACACGGCAAAGAACCTTCTTCATCATGCGGAGCTGCGCGCCTTTTTCACACTGCTCCTCTGTGCCGGCGTTCTTCTCGCTCTTTTGCCCATACTGCACGGACTGCTCCCCGTAGGGGCGGCACTCGGGCATGGGTTCTTCTACGCCGCCTCCTTTCTCTCGACGAACGGTCTGACGCTGCGCCCGGCGGATGCGTTCCACGGCTTTGCACAGCTCCTCCTCATCCTGCTCGCCATCATCGGCGGGTGTATGGGATCTGCGGCAGGCGGTTTCCGCATATCGAGGCTCCTCGTATTATGTTCACTCGCGTGGACGGAACTGCTGCGCACGCTGCACCCACGTATGGTTTTCGCCGTGCGCCAAGGCGGCGAGATCGTCCCCCTGCACGCGGCGGGGCGCATTCTCATGCTCGTGTTTTTCTTCGCGGCGGTGTTCGGCGGCGGCAGTCTCCTGCTTGCTCTCGCAGGGCTCTCGCCCATCGAGACAATCTCCCTCACTGTGGCGTGCCTGACGACAACGGGCGGTGTTTCCTCACTCGCCGGGCTCGATACGCTCGCGGGGCTGCCCGCATGGACGAAGATCTCTTGTGCGTTCTTGATGGTGCTGGGACGCATCGAGGTCTTTGCGTTCTTTCTGTTCGTCGGCGCCCTCTTTGAAAACGTGCAGCGCAAATGGTGAGAAGCTATGAATATCTATACGGTCAATTACATCCTCTCGCGTCTCGCCTTTGCCGTTGCGGTATCGCTCGTCATCCCGCTAGTACTCGCCATCCTTTATCATGAAAGCAGCCGCGAGGCGTTCATGCTTTCTGTGCTCGTCAGCGCGTTCCTCGGCGCTGCATTCCGCCGATACGGGCGGCCTGCCGAGGAACTGACGGCACGCGAGGGGATCGCCATCACGGCGTTCGGCTGGATGACGGGAACGTTTCTCGGGATGCTGCCCTATCTGCTCGGCGGCTACCTCGGCTTCCTCGACGCGCTCTTTGAGAGCATCTCAGGATTTACCGGGACGGGCGCAACGGTGTTTGCTTCACTCAGCCCCCTTCCCTACAGCATTCTTTTTTGGCGGATGATGACGGCGTGGATCGGCGGTCTCGGCATCATCGTTATCTTCATCGCGCTCCTCCCGCAGTCAGGGGCAAGCACGATCTACATGTATAACGCCGAGGGTGCGGGGCCAACCATGGATCGCGTGATGCCGCGCCTGCGCGACATGACGATGGCACTCTTTAAGATCTACCTCTTCTTTACCGTGGTGACAACGGTCGTCTATATGCTCTGCGGCGTCGATTTCAGCATCGCTGTGACCCATGCCATGTCCACGATTGGCAGCTGCGGATTCTCCACCTACGATGACAGCGCGATGCACTTTCACAGCGTCGCTTTCGAGCTGTGGACGGCGCTCTTCATGTTCCTGACGGGCGGCAGTTTTTCCCTGTACTATCGCGTGTGGATCAAAGGGCCGGGCGTGATTCGCCGCAATACGGAGTTCCGCACCTATTTCTTTATCGCGGTCGGGGCGATTCTCCTCATCACGCTGAACCTCAGTATAGAGATGAAGGTGGATATCCTCTCCGCGCTGCGCGCCGCCGTCTTTCAAGTGCCGTCACTCTCGACGACGGGTTTTGTCTCCGCCGATTTTGAAACGTGGCCGACCTTTTCCAAAATGCTGCTCCTGACACTCATGATGATCGGCGGGTGTGCGGGCTCGACGGCAAGCGGCATCAAGGTCGCGCGCATCGTGCTCCTCTTTCGAAGTGCCCGCGCCGTCATTCAACAAAAACTGAACCCGCACCGTGTCGTCGACGTCTCACTCGGCGGCGTCCATGTGGACGGCGCCGTGCTGATGCGCGTGGGAACGTTCTTCTTCCTCTATCTCCTCATCATCTGTATCACGGCGCTCCTGCTCACAGCGGACGGGCTCGCACCGTTCGACGCCGTCGCTGTCGCCGTCACGACCATCGGCAATATCGGCCCCGCGTTCGGCATCGTAAGCGCAACGGCGACCTACGCGCCCCTCTCCGATTTCGTCAAGTCCGTGCTCTGCATCACGATGCTCCTCGGGCGGCTCGAAATCTTTACGCTCCTCATTCTCCTGCGCCCATCGTTTTGGAGAAAGACCAAGCGATGGTAAAAAAATAAACGGGCAGCGCCCGCATCAGCATAAAACGATTTATTTTGCCTAAGTTCAAAGGAGGTAAAATCATGGGTATGTGTGCCAATTATTATGAAATCAGTGACGAACAGTTTAAGGAAATCGAATCCTCTTTGGATGTGATCTACGATTTCTCGGAGCGCGGAGAGGTCAATGAAGCCGATATCGACAAGATGTGGGACGCGCTCCATTTCTTACTAACCGGAGAGTCTGCCATGTACCGCCTTGAAGACAACCTGCTCAGCAATATGGTCGTTGGAAAAACCGCCCTTGATAATAAAGAAATTTTAATAGGGTACACTGAGCCCACAAGGGTAAAAGAGATTGCAAAAGAGCTGGATAAGGTCAATTTCGATGACATACTAAAAAAATTCAATATGCAAGAATGTAAAGAAGAGGAGCTCTATCCGAACATATGGGACTACGAAGAAGAGACGGAGGAAATCATGGAGGATCTAACATCGGGAGTGTATAATAAACTGTGTAAGTAGGAAGACAGCTTAGGAACACTCCCGGTGAGGGGAAGTCAAAAGCTAAGGAGGAACCCTTATGTCAAAGAGGCTCCCACGGCGCGGTGCAACGCTCGCTAAGGCAATTATCGAAGAGTATCAGCCCAAGAGTGTAGAAGACATGCAAAACGCCCTCAAAGAAATCTTCGGTCCCATGTTTGAAGCCATGCTCAACGGCGAGATGGAAAACCATCTCGGTTACATGAGCAACGAGCGCAGCGAAAAGGATACAGCAAATCGCCGCAACGGATATACCCCCAAAGTCCTCAAAACCTCAGCAGGCGAGGTTCCCATCAGCGTCCCAAGAGACCGTGACGGCTCTTTTACACCGCAAATCGTTCCCAAAAGACAGACGGTCGTCCATTGAAGGAAAAGTCCTCGCGATGTATGCCAGAGGAATGAGTCAGCGAGACATCTCCTCCACCATCGATGACATCTATGGCTTTATGCTCAGTGCTGAGCAAATCTCGCATATTACAGACAGTGTGCTTGACGAGCTGCATGAATGGCAAAATCGACCGCTCAAGGCATTTTATCCGTTTGTCTTCGTTGACTGTATCTATGTTTCAATGCGCGGTGACAAAGGCGTATCTGATCAAGCGGTATATGTGATCCTCGGATATGACCTAAAAGGCAAGAAAGACGTTCTAGGGCTATGGATGGGAGATACGGAAAGCAAACATCACTGGATGCAGGTATTTGACGAGATCAAAGCACGCGGCGTACAGGACATCGGCTTCATATCAATGGACGGAGTGAGCGGCCTGGAAGACGGCGCAAAGTCGATCTTTAAGAACGTGGTGGTACAGCGGTGCATTGTTCACCTGATACGCAATTCTCTTAAATACGTTCCGAGCAAGGATTACAAGGCATTTACGGCACAACTTAAAAAGATCTATGGGGCAGTTAGCCTTCGGGCTGCACAGAGCGAATTTGAGAAATTCTGTGAGACTTGGAGCAAGTATCCGGGCGCAATTCGCGTATGGAAGGACAACTTCCGGCATGTTGAACAACTTTACCAATATGGCAGTGATGTCCGTCGTGTCATGTACACAACAAATGCGATAGAGAGTGTCAATGCAAGTTTTCGCAAAGTAACGAAGCAGGGGGCATTTCAAAGCGAGACGGCTGTGTTCAAGGTGCTTTACTTACGGATCAAGGAGCTGTACAAGAAATGGAAGGGACACTCCATTCAGAACTGGGCGATTGTGATGAATCAACTCTGTATTGATGAGCGGGTCGGACAGATGATCCGAAAATATTCCGCTCTATAAGAAACTTACACACTTTACTTGACAAACCCCTAACATACTCCTTTGACACACTCAACAAACTCTATCACAGTGCCGCCGAACACAATCACGGCGTTCTCGTCATGATCGACTAAATGATTTTCCAACAGCACATCATTTTCGCATCATTATCTCCTCAATCGCATCATTTTCGCATCATTTGCGCATCACATGAGGAGAATGATGCGATTGAGGAGATAAATGCAAAAACAGCCTGCATTTTCGAGATGCAGGCTGTTTTTATGGTTCGATTCGTTTACATCATCCTATTCAGTTCCCCTCATTCTTCCATTCATCCAGCACAATATGCTCGCCCGTCATTTGACGCCTGCGGATATTTTCACGCCCCCATGCGCACATAACGTCGACGATCGCATCGGCGGTGCGTCCGTATTCCGTGATTGAATACTCTACCTTGGGCGGCATCTGCTCGTATACGATCCGTTCGACGATTCCGTCCCGCTCAAGCTCGCGCAGCTGCTGGATCAAGACCTTTTCCGACACGCCGGGGATGCGGCGGCGCAGCTCCCCCGTGCGCTTCGTTCCCGCCATGAGCAGGCAAACGATCAGCGCTTTCCATTTGCCGCCGAGAATTTCCAGCGTGGCTTCTATTCCTAGACGATATTGTTTCATATAGAATGCGCCTCCCCGTCTATTATATCCTGTGCCGCATGCCCCGGCAATACTTACCAAAAGGTAAGCGTTTCCTTACTTCATTGTGCGTATTTACGTTTCTCTTTCGCTGCGTTATGATTCATGTGAGAATGCAAACACTTTAAGGAGGATACGTTATGAACCGTTCAAAAAAACCGCTGATTACGATCACGGGCGTTTTGGGAAAACAAGGCTCAAGCGTCGCCAAGACGCTGCTTGCCGACGGCCGCTTCGCTGTGCGCGGGATCACGCGGCGCACGGATACGCCCGAAGCGCGGAAACTCGTCCGCCGCGGCGCCGACCTCGTCAATATACCGCTGACGCTCGGATATAAAGATGCGTTCGAGGACGCCTTTCGCGGCTCCTACGGGGTCTTCTTGATGACGCCCAATCTCCCGCCGCCCGCGACTCATGAAACGGCGCTTGGCAAAGAGCTCGCGGACGCCGCCGCTGCGGCCGGCGTGCGGCATATCGTATACAGCAGTCTGGAGAACGTCGATCAAATTACGGGCGGGAGACTGTCCGCGCCGCATTTCACCGACAAGGCGTGTGTCGAAGCATATATCCGTACCCTTCCCGTTCAAAGCAGCTTTATCTACCTGGCGTTCTTCTATACGAATTTTATGGAATTCTATACGCCGTATCGAAAAGACGGCGCCGACACACTCGTCTTTCCGATTTATCTGCCGGAGGATTTCAAAGCGCCGTTCGTCGATCCGACGAGCGCCACGGGACCGGCCGTTCTTGAGATCCTCTCCCATCCGGAGCAGTATGCGGGCGCCTCCCTGCCCGTGATCGGCGACGTTCTCTCGCCGCGGGAAGTTGTCGATGCCTTCGTCGAGGTCACCGGCAAGCAGGCGATATATAGTTCCGCGTATACGCGCGACGAGCTGCTCTCCCATTTCCCCGATTTTGCCGCGAACAAGCCGCTCGTCGAAGAGCTCTGCGGCATGACGCGCTACGCGGTCGAATATGGCTATTATCAAAAGACGCGCGATCTGTCATGGTATCGAAAGATCAACCCGCACGCCCTGCGCTGGAAGGATTTTCTCCGCACAACGGGATGGCAGGGCGAGAAGATTTCATTTTGACCGCGCGGCTCTCCGTTCGTACATCGTGGCAAAAAAGCAGCCTGTGTTTTTGAGGTACAGGCTGCTTTTATGTATTTGTTATTATTTTAGTTTCCCGTACGCTTCATCGGATACGGGCGCGCACCACTCGTTGCTCGTGTGCTCGCCCGGGACTTCGATCGCGAGATGCGAAAACCAACTGTCCTTTGCCGCGCCGTGCCAATGCTTCACGTTCGGCGGGATGTTGACAACGTCGCCCGCCCGAAGTTCCCGCGCATCCTCCCCCTCCTCCTGATAGTAACCGCGCCCCGCGACGCAGACGAGGATCTGCCCGCCGCCGCGATCCGCATGATGGATATGCCAGTAATTGCGGCACCCCGGTTCAAAGGTCACGTTATAGATGCCGAGCTGCGACGTCGAGAGCGGCGCGAGGTAACTCCTGCCGCTGAAATACTGCGCGTAGGCATCGTTCGGCGCGCCGATGGGAAATACCATCTGACGCGCATGCCGCGCCATCGCCTCGTCGGCACCGCTCGTCCCCTCCGCCCACACTTCCTTTGCCATGCGGAATGCCGCCCACGCCTTCGGCCAGCCCACATAAAACGCGGCGTGCGTCAGTATCTCCGCGATCTCCGTCCGCGTGATGCCATTCTTCTTCGCAGATTCGAGATGATAGCGGAAGGATGTATCCGTGAGTCCCTGCGCCATGAGCGCGACCACCGTCACAAGGCTGCGGTCACGCAGCGAAAGCTGCTTCTCGCAGCTCCACACCTCGCCGAATAATACATCGTCGTTCAATGCTGCGAACTTCGGCGCAAATTCTCCCAAAATATCCCTGCCTGCGGTCTGTTTCACTGCCATCTTCGTCACCTCTTTCTTCCATATATCCCACTGCGATACACTGTTATTATCTCTTCCTAGTGCATTTCTGTCAATATCATCTCATTACCGGCTCGTTTAGGCATGACACGAAACGATAATAAGACGTCTGAAGAAAAGGAAAAGACTGCCGCCCGGTGTGGTACGGCAGTCCCGAAATCTGCATTAAATGACAGACCGGTGCGGCAATTGTGCCGCCAAAAGTCGTTTTGTAAACGGATGGCGCGCTTCATCGCGGAGACGAGAGGCGGGAAGCCGCTCGACGATTTCGCCGCGCTCCATGACAAAGACAGTCGTAGTCATGCGCCGAACGACGGCGAGGTCGTGCGTGACAAACAGTCCGGTGAAGGGCTGCGCCCGGTGCAGTTCTTCGATGAAGGACAGCACAGACTCCTGCGTCACGACGTCTAACGCACTCGTTGGTTCGTCAAAAAGAAGCAATTCCGGTCGAACGAAGAGCGCGCGGATGAGCACGACGCGCTGGAGCTGCCCGCCCGAGAGTTGATGCGGCAGACGCTCCGCCGCAGCGGTCTCAAGACGCGCCCGTGCGAGCATGTCGGAGAGTGCCGCCGCCTCGCCTTTGGGCTCGACGATGCCAAACGCCCGCAGCGGGGCAAGCAGGAACTCTCCGATGGTCATGCGGGGACTGAACGCTTCGAGCGGATTTTGGAAGATGAGCTGCATCTGTCGATAGACAGAATTCCCCCATCCGTCCGCGCCCGGCGTCAGCACCGTCCCCGCAAAGGAAATCGTGCCCGCGCTCGGTGGCTCAAGCCCCGCGAGTATTTGCAGCAGGGTTGATTTGCCGCATCCGCTCGCGCCGACGATGCCCGTGATCTCGCCTTTGGCGAGACTGAACGATACACCGCGCACTGCCTCGATGACGCGCGCGCCCTCGCGATAGGTCTTGCGGAGGTCGCGCACCTCCAATACATCATCCGCCATGCCCGCTCCTTGTCTCATGAGTCAGCCGTCCGCCATATGCGGCACCGCGCGCAGGAGCACCCGCGTATATTCCTCTGCAGGACGCTCCAGCACGGCGCGGCAGTCGCCGCGCTCGACGAACGCGCCCGCCTGCATGATGAAAATACTGTCCGCCACATACGCCGCCGCATCGATATTGTGCGTGACGAAGATGACGCAGCAGCCCTCTTCCTCCACGCGCGCCCGCAGACGGTCGAGCAGACTGCGGCTCGCAATCACGTCGAGCGCGCTTGTCGGCTCGTCAACGAGCAGGAGTTTCGGCGTGAGCGCGAGCGTCATGGCGGTGGCGGCGCGCTGCCGCATCCCGCCGCTGAGCTGGAAAGGATATGCCGAGAGGAGCTTTTCCGCGTCCTCTAGGTTCTCCCGACGCAGCGCTTCGACCGCAATCTCACGCCATCCCTCCCCCGCGCCGTGCGCCGCGAGGTAGTCGCGGAACTGTGCACCGATGCGGCGGATGGGACTGAGATATGTGCCCGGCTCTTGAAAGAGAAAGGCAATATCCTGCCCCATCATGGAGCGCCGCGCCCGTGCGGACAGTGCGAAGAGATCGGCGCCGTAAAAGCGTACCGTTCCCCCCGTCACCGCACCGCCGTCCGGAAGGATGCCGATGAGCGTGCGCAGGAGCGTAGATTTGCCGCAGCCGCTCTCACCGACGACGGCGGCGATCTCGCCGCGTCGCACGGTCATGGACACATCACTCAGGAGGCGGCGCGTGCCGACCTCCACGCGCAGCGATGCGACCTCGAGCAGAGGAATTTTATTTTCCGTCAACGGTGAGATCCTTCGTGATGAGATAGTAGTCGATCGGATGCACGACGACGCCTTTGACATTCGACTGTGCAACGACTTGGTTCGTCGGGCAGACGAGATAGAGATTCGGCACGTCTTGGAGCACGAGATCCTGAATCTTCCCGGCGAGCTCCATGCGCTGCTTAGCGTCCGCCGCCGTGACCATCGCGTCGAGGAGTTTGTCGACCTCGGGATTCGCGTAGTGTCCGACGTTCTCCGGGCTCGTGGAGCGGAGCGTCTGATCCATATACCAGTAAGGATCGTTCGTCCCCATCGTGATCCAGTTGCTCTCGGTCAGGTCAAAGTCGCGCTTCGTCTTTGCCTCCTCCGAGTTTTGGACACGGCGGAGGTTGACCTTAATCCCGGCTTTTTGGAGCTGGTTCTGTACCGCTTCGTACAGCTCCGTCTTGCTGCCCCACACGTTGATCGTGAGTTCGAGCGGCTTGCCGTCCTTCGTCACATATCCCTCGGCGTTCTTCTCCGTATAGCCCGCCGCCTTCAGCAGTTCCTCCACCTTCGCGAGATCCATATGCTCGCGCAGGGATTCTTGATACTTCGGTCCGATGTTCGGCGGGAAGGGTGCGCCCGCAACGACCGCACCGTTGCCCTCGATCTTTGCGAGATCGTCATAGTTCACCGCATAGCTGACCGCACGGCGCAGGTTCGCGTCCTTCAGTACGCCGTCAAAATTCATGCGCAGCATGTAGACGCGCACGCCGACGATTTCCTCGATCTTGTAGGAAGCGTTTTCAAACAAGCTGCGGTTCGCGCTGTTGCAGCGCTGAATGAGGTTCACATCGCCGGACTGGAGCGCCATCGCGCGCTTGTTGTCGTCCTCGAGGTTCTTCACCGTGAGGGTATCGAGACCCGGCGTGCCGTCCCAATAGTATTCGTTGCGCTTGAGCTGAATCTCTTCGCCCTTTTTGAACCCAACGATTTGATAGGGGCCCGTGAGCACGGGCGCGGACGCCACGTTGGAGAGATCCGCCTTCGTGTTCAAAATGACGAATGCCGGCTCGGTCAGCGCGGCGAGCAATGCGCCGTGCGGCTCCGTCGTCTCGACGACAAGATCCTGTCCCTCGACCTTGATTTCCTTAATCTTCGAGGATTTCTGCGAGCGGGTGCTCTCCTTGAGCGTGCGCTCGAGCGACGCCTTCACAAGCTCGGGCGTCATGGGTGTGCCGTCTTGGAACTTAACGTTCTCACGAATGTGGAACCGCCACGTCGTGGGGCTCGTCGCTTCCCACTTGTCCGCGAGCTGCGGCGTGAACTCCATCTTATCCGAGACGGTGACGAGCGTTTCGCCCGCGCCGATGCGCGTGACCGTCCAGCCGTCCCACTCGTGCGCGGGATCGACGGATTCGCCAAACCAATAGAGCGCGGCGCTGAGATGCTTCCCGCTGTCCGCCGCCTTTTCCTGACCGCCGCAGCCCGCGAGCAGTCCAACGCTCAGCAGCATGACCGCCAGCATCGCATAGATTCGTTTCATACTTTTCCTCCTTCAACATTTCCCCAAAACGCGTTCAGTTTTTCTCCGCAGCATCACCTCCCGCAGGATCCATCACATCGCGCAGAATGTCGCCGATGAAGTTGAACAGCAATATCGTGATAAAAATCGCCGCACCCGGGTAAATCATGAGCTGCGGCGCCGTCTGCAAATAATCGCGCGCCCCCATGAGCATCGTCCCCCACTCCGGGTACGGCATGGGCACGCCGATGCCGATGAGCGACAGCCCCGCCACGGTGAGCAGGATCTCGCCGATGTTCTGAAAGACGAGCACCAAAAGACGCGGCACGACGTTCGGCAGGACGTAGGAGAACACCGTTCCCAAAAATCCCGCGCCCGCAAACCGCGCATAGCGCACATAGGTCTTTTCCCGCTCCGCCTGCACGAGCGAGCGCGCGACGCGCGCATACTCCGCCCAATGCGTCAGGCAGAGGGAGAAGATGAGGTTGCCCGTATCGGGGCCGAGCAGACCGATGAGCGCGATCGCCACAACGAGCGCGGGCATACTGAGGAAGAGATCGAGCACCGCCGTTACGATGCGGTCGGCAAAGCCGTGCAGGAACGCCGCGAACGCCCCGATGAGAATCCCACCGACAGCCGTGATCGCCACGATAACGAGCGAGAGTGCGATGCTGATGCGCCCGCCGCAGAGCAGGCGCGTGAGTTCGTCGCGCCCGAGCTGATCCGTACCGAGAGGATGCGCCGCCGTATTCGGCGCAAGGCGCATCGTCAGATCCTGCGCATAGGGATCACCGGGCGAAAGATACGGCGCGCATACGATGACGAGCATCCACACGAGCAGCAGCGTCCCGATGATGCGAAAATCGCGGCGGTGCAGGAGGCGCGTCCAAAAGAATCTCATAGCTGCCGCGCCCCCTTTGCCTGCAAACGGCGCGGGTCAAGCCACAACGTGAGCACATCCGCAACGAAATTCGCCGCGACAAAGACGCCCGCTCCCCACAGCACATACGCCTGCATGAGCTGATAGTCGCGCGCGAGGATCGCCGTCGTCATGAGCTGCCCCATGCCGCGCCAGCCGAATATCGTCTCGATGACCGCCGAGCCGCCCATGATATTCCCCATCGTGATGCCGAGCATCGGCAGGAGCGTCATCAGCGCATTCGGCATGATGTACTTCCACAGCACCGTGCGCTCCGAGAGCCCGAGCGTGCGCGCGCCGAGCACATAGTTTTTCCCCGCCTCCTCAAGGAGCGCCGATCGGATTCGGCGGATATAGAGCCCCGCGAGCCATAGAGCGAGCGCGGCGCAGGACGTGCTTACCCCCGCACTGCTCGAGGACGTGTTCGAAGTGCCGTTCTTCACGAGCATCCGGCAGGACACACGATATCTATATTATTAACACCCATAAAGGAGGACATTTATGTTCAAGACAAAGAAGAAAATCCTGGCAAGCCTTGGCGCAGCGGTCCTGCTCCTCGGCGCAGGATGCGGACAGCAGCAGGCGGCACAGACCAAGACGGAAAGCACCGCCTCGTCCTACACGCCCGTCTCGTGGACGGAGAACATCGGCGGCACGGAGCTACAGATGAAGACCACAGCCCCGCCGACACACGCCGTCTCCATGTCACAGGCAACAACCGAGATGCTGCTCACGCTCGACCTCGGCGACCACATGGCGGGCACCGCGTTCAAGGAGGAGGAAATCTATCCGCCCCTCCAAGCAGCCTATGAGAAAGTCCCCGTCCTCGCCGAAAAGTGGCCGTCCTACGAAGTCTTTATGGCGGCAAAGCCGGACTTCGCAACCGGCTGGGAAGTCCCCTTCACGAAGCGCGGCATCGAGGCGGACAAAATCACCGCACAGAATATCCCCATCTTCGTCCCCGACTCCATGCAGTCCACAAAGGCGGATCTTGACATGGTATTTGCCGACATGATCAAACTTGGTGAAATCTTCGGCGTCAAAGACCGCGCCGAGGCATGGGTTGCGGATCAAAAGAAGCAGCTCGCCGCCGTGCAGGACAAAATCGCAAAACTGCCGCATAAGCGCGTCTTTGTCTTTGACTCCGAGGACGGCGAACCGTTCACCGTATTCGAAGGCTATACGCCGAACCTCCTGCGTCTCATCGGCGCGAACAACGTGATGAGCGGACAGGGCGTCGATAAGACGTGGAGCAAGACGAGCTGGGAGAGCGTCGTCGCCGCCGATCCCGAGTACATCATCATCGCCAACTACGGCACGAGCATCCGCAACGAAGACGACTTCAATCAGAAAGTCGAGAAGCTCAAGGCAAATCCGCGGCTTCAAGGAACGACTGCCGTGAAGGAAAATCACTTCGTCCGCGTGAAACTCTCCGAGATCACCCCGGGCGTGCGCAGTGTTGACGCGCTCAAGCGTCTCGCCGAGCAGATCCACGGCGTAAAGATCGACTAAGTACATAAAGGCACAGCAAAAGGGCTATTGCATCTTCGTTTTCTTAGATGCAATAGCCTTTTTATATACCGATCTTCCTAAATTATTCTCTCGTTTGCTCCCACAAGAGCCAATCTATTCGTCTTCCGTGAAATTATAACGGATTGTCGATGTATCGTTGCCGCGGATACTGCCCACAAGAGCCAATCTATTCGTCTTCCGTGAAATACTTCATTGAGGTTTTTTTCCACTCGTGCTTGGTATAGAGCATCCGCCGCTCCGCGATCCCGGTCTCTGCGGCGAGTACGGCAGCAATCTCCTCACACTCGTCGCGGCTGTATCCGTGGATCATAGTATAGAGGTTATACCGCCAATCTTCGCTGCGGTTGCGGTCATAGCAATGCGAGACGCGCGGATGCTCCGCCATGCGGCGCGCGACCTCATCCATTTGTGCATCGGGGACGTCCCAGACGCATAGGGCATTCGCGGTGAAGCCGACTTCGCGGTGTCGGAGCACCGCGCCCACTTTGCGAATTTTTTTTCTTCGCGCATGGCGGTGATCCGTGCGAGAAGTTCTTCTTCTGTGATGCCGATCTTCTCTGCCAATATTTTATATGGCTCGGCGACAAGCGGGAACTCTCCCTGCAGGAGACGGATGATTTTCTTATCGAGGATGCTGATTTCTGCCGTATCAGTCATGTCGCGCCTCCCTATGCGAGCTTGAATTGGACATTGATTTTATAGCGCCGTTTTGCCCGAAGGCTCATTGCGCGTTTAACCCCCTTCAGCGCGGCGACCTCTCGGAGGATCTTCTCCTCCGCTTCTTGTGACACTGTCAGCAGTGTAAACCAAAGATTGTAATCCCCTCCCGCACGCTCGTAGTTATGCGTTGCCCCCGGATAACGGTTGACCGCCGCCGCAACGTCGGGCAGGCAGCTTTCGTCCACTTCGAGCGCGATGAGTGTCCCTCTGTAACCAAGTCGCTCGGAGTTGAAAAATGTGCCGATGCGCCGGAGATAGCCCTCTCGTTTGAGCGCTGCAAGGCGTTCAAGCACGTGCTCCTCATCGGTTTCAAGCTGCTCGCCCAAACGCGCAAACGGCCGCGAACACACCGGCAGGTTCCCCTGCAGGAGGTTCAGCAGCCGTTTGTCAAAATCGGTTAATTCCATCATCGTATACATCTCCCTAAAAATACACACAGCGCGGTCACTTCGCGTGCCGCGCTGTATGTCCGCCTTGCTCAGGGGCGGATGCCTCGGCACAAAGATGAACCGCATTCATTTCTCTTGTTCCTATTCTATCAGATTGTCCTTCATCACGTCAAGCAATTCTGAACGACCTTCATTTTTTGGAGACGCATAGGGAAGTATTGTAAGTTCCGGAACACCGAGGGCGCGCCGCATCGCCGCGATCTGCGCACGACAGGCGTTCTTGCCGAGTTTATCCGCCTTCGTCGCAACGACGAGGACAGGGATGTCATGTGCGATGAGCCACGAAAACATATTTCGATCGGACTCCATCGGCATATGACGAATGTCGAGCAAGAGGCAGACGAACCGCAGGTATTCGGAGGTCAAGAAATATTCTTCGATAAATTTTGCCCACGTCTTTCTGCTGTCGCGCGCCGCCTTTGCATAGCCGTAGCCCGGCAGGTCGACGATATGCACGGGATGCCGCTCCTCTCCCCCGTCGATACGCAGCAGCAGTTCATAGAAGTTGATGGTTTGCGTCTTCCCCGGCTTCGAGGAGACGCGCGCAAGCTGCCGTATCCGTGTGAGGGAGTTGATGAGGGATGATTTTCCGACATTGGATCGCCCGATAAATGCGACCTCGGGACGGCGCACCTCCGGATACTGATCTTTCCGCACGGCGGAGGCAAGGTAGACGGCCTTCGTGACCACGACGCTTTCCTGCACGGCAAACCTCCTAATTGTAGAGCGCGATTTTGAGTACCTCATCCATGTGTGTGACCGGTACGAACTCAAGTGCCTCGCGCACGGTGTCGGGGATGTCCTCGATGTCGGGGGCATTTTCCTGCGGGAGAACAATGGTCTTCATCCCTTCGCGATAGGCGGCAAGGGTCTTTTCCTTCAGCCCGCCGATGGGAAGAACGTTGCCGCGGAGGGTGATCTCTCCCGTCATGGCAACGTCGCCGCGCACTTTGCGCCCCGTGAGGGCGGAGATCATCGCGGTCGCCATGGTAATGCCGGCAGAAGGACCGTCTTTTGGAATGGCGCCTTCGGGCAGATGGATGTGGATGTCGTCCTTTTCGTAAAAATCCTCCGCAAGAGAGAGTGCTTCGCTGCGGCTGCGCACATAGGAGAGCGCCGCCTGTGCGGATTCCTGCATGACATCACCGAGCTGTCCCGTGAGGATGAGCTTCCCCTTGCCGCGCAGGACGTTGACCTCTGTGCGCAGGACATCGCCGCCCACCTCTGTCCATGCAAGCCCCGTAACAACGCCGACGAGCGGTTTTTTCTCCTGCTTCGCCGCGTGATATGCAGGCTTTTCGAGAAATTCGACGAGGTTCGCTTTTGTGACGCTGATCGGCGCGGTCTCACCTTCGACGATGCGTCGCGCGGCTTTGCGGCAAAGACGCCCGATAACGCGCTCGAGCGAGCGCACGCCCGCCTCGCGTGTATAGGAGCGGATAATCTCGGGATAGACGCCCGCGGCAACACGGATGTCCTTCGCCTTCAGCCCGTTCTGGGTGCGTTGGCGCGGCAGGAGGTGACGGCGCGCGATCTCGACCTTCTCGAGTTCGGTATAGCTCGATAGGTTCAGGATCTCCATGCGGTCGCGCAGGGGCGCGGGAATACGTGCGGCGTTATTCGCCGTGACGATCCAAAAGACGCGCGAGAGATCAAACGGCAGCTCGACATAGTGATCGCTAAACGTACAGTTCTGCACGGGATCCAGTACCTCAAGCAGTGCTGCCGACGGATCGCCGTGAAAATCCATCGCGATTTTATCCACCTCGTCGAGAAGGAATACAGGGTTCTTCACCCCCGCGCGGCGAATTCCCTCGATAATGCGTCCCGGCATTGCGCCGACATAGGTACGGCGATGCCCGCGAATCTCCGCCTCATCGCGGATGCCGCCAAGCGATGCGCGAATGAATTTTCTCCCCATGGCGCGCGCAATCGAAGCGCCGAGTGAGGTCTTTCCGACGCCGGGCGCACCGACAAGACAGAGGATCGGTGCACTCTGCTCTGGCGCAAGCCTCCGTACAGCAAGATAGTCAAGGATACGCTCTTTGATTTTCTCCAGCCCATAATGGTCACGCTCGAGAATGTTATACGCCTCCGTCATATCGACGTGCTCCGCGGTCGTCTCCGTCCACGGCAGCTCCGCGAGGCAGTCAAGATAAGTGCAAATGACACCGACCTCGGAGCTTGTCGCAGGACTGGCATCCAATCGGTGGATCTCACGCTCAATCGTCTCGCGTACGTCCTTTGGAAATTCTTTTTTCTCTAGGATACCGCGATAGCGTTCAACATCGGCGGATTTATCCGCATCCTCGCCCAGTTCCTTATGAATTGCCTTGATCTTTTCGCGCAGGTAAAAGTCCCGCTGTACCTTGTCCATTTGTTTTCGAACGCGACGGCCAATCTTCTGCTCGATGCCCATGATGTCAAGCTCATGCAGCAGTACCTCATAGAGGTATTCGAGGCGGGCGCGTACGTCGAAGAGGGTAAGGATTTCCTGCCGAACGTCGTATCTGAGATTGAGATGACTTGCGATGATGTCTGCGAGCCGCCCCGAGTCCTCCATGATGGAGATGGAGACCAGCGCCTCGGGCGGGAGTTTATGCGAGATTTTTACCCACTCTTCGAACTTGTCGGAAACACCGTGCGTAAGTGCTTCCACATCTTTGGAGGCCGGTGCGCCCTCTTCTTCCTCATACTCTGAAACATCTGCCTCGGCATAGTTCTCTCCTTCACGGTAGGCGAGGATTTTCGCCCTCGTTTTCCCGTCAACGAGAATGCGCAGAACGCCCTCCGGCATACGCAGAAATTGGCGAATCTCAACAACGGTACCGACCGTATAGAGATCGCTCTCCGTCGGATCCTCGGCGTCGGGGTCGCGCTGGGCGACGACAAGCACCTCGTTGCTGCCCGCAATGGCGCGTTCAGTGGCCGCAACGGACCGATCGCGCCCCACATCGACGTTGACCATCATATGCGGGTAGACGACAAGACCGCGCAGCGGAAGCACCGGCAGTGTTCGTTTCTCGGCCATAATATTTCCTTCTCAAATTATCGTTATTCGGGTCAAAAAAAGGGACTGCCGCAGAAGGCACGCCCCTTTCTCATGCAAAAATGTATCAGTTGGCAGCCGCTGCCCGTGCAGCGCCCTTCCCTTCAATGGTAAGGATGGGATCGCTGTGATTCGCAACGACTTCCTTCGTCACCTGACAAGCCGTAACGCCCTGAATCGACGGCACCTCATACATCACGTTGCGCATGATGCCCTCGATGATGGAGCGCAGTCCGCGCGCCCCCGTCTTGTGCGTAAGTGCTTCCTTGGCAATGAGGTGCAGTGCATCCTGCTCGAACGTCAGACGGACACCGTCCATATCCAGAAGTCTTTGGAACTGCTTGACAAGTGCATTTTTCGGCTCCGTGAGGATACGCACCATCGCCGCTTCATCCAGCGAACTGAGGGTGACAACGACGGGCAGGCGCCCAATAAATTCGGGAATGAGCCCGTTCTTCATCAAATCCTCAGGGATCACCTTGCTGAGTGATTCACCGACGGAGACACGCTTCTTGGAGCGCACCTCGGCGCCGAACCCCATCTGCTTCTTCCCAAGACGGGACTCAATGATTTCCTCGATCCCGTCGAATGCGCCGCCGCAGATGAAAAGGATATTCGTCGTATCGATCTGCAAAAGCTCCTGCTGTGGGTGCTTGCGCCCGCCCTGCGGCGGTACGGACGCCGTCGTCCCCTCAAGGATCTTGAGCAGCCCCTGCTGTACGCCCTCGCCTGAAACGTCGCGTGTGATGGAGGGATTCTCAGATTTGCGCGCGATCTTATCGATTTCGTCGACATAGATGATGCCGCGCTGCGCCTTCTCGATGTCGTAGTCTGCCGCCTGGATGAGTTTAAGCAGAATGTTCTCAACATCCTCGCCGACGTACCCCGCCTCTGTGAGCGAGGTTGCATCCGCGATGGCAAACGGGACGTTCAGAATGCGCGCGAGTGTCTGCGCGAGCAGAGTCTTGCCGCTGCCCGTGGGACCGAGCATGAGGATGTTGGACTTGCGCAGTTCCACATCGTCATTTTTTCCATGCCCCGCGTTGATGCGCTTATAGTGATTGTAAACCGCAACGGAGAGGGATTTTTTCGCCTCGTCCTGTCCGATGACGTACTGATCCAATATGTGGCGGATTTCCTTCGGTTTGGGGACATCCCTCAACCCGACTTCTACGTCGTCGCTGAACTCCTCCTCAATGATCTCGTTGCAGAGTTCAATGCACTCGTCACAGATATATACGCCGGGGCCGGCAACGAGCTTGCGCACCTGCTCCTGCGTCTTGCCGCAGAACGAGCATTTGAGCTGCCCCTTGTCTTCCTCGCCAAATTTCATCGCGTCACACCCCCTCAGCCCTTATCTTTGCTCTCTTTGGATGCTGCCGGGGGACGTACGACCACTTCGTCGATCAGCCCGTAGGCTTTTGCCTCCTCGGCGGACATAAAGTTGTCGCGTTCGGTATCGACATTGATTTTATCGGTGTCCTGCCCCGTGTGGCGGGCAAGAATCTCATTGCCGACCTCACGCAGGCGCAGGATCTCCTTCGCCTGGATCTGAATATCCGTGGACTGCCCCTGCGCGCCGCCAAGCGGCTGATGAATCATGATGCGCGCGTGCGGCAGAGCATAGCGCTTGCCCTTTGCCCCTGCAGTCAACAGGATCGACCCCATGCTCGCCGCCTGTCCGATACAGATGGTCGAGACATCGGGCTTGATGTACTGCATGGTATCGTAGATGGCAAGTCCTGCCGTCACGACGCCGCCCGGGCTGTTGATATAGAGATGGATGTCCTTATCGGGATCCTCGGATTCCAAAAAAAGCATCTGAGCGACCACGACGTTTGCGACACTGTCGTCAATCGGACCGCCAAGAAAGATGATGCGCTCCTTGAGCAGGCGGGAGTAGATGTCGTAGGCACGCTCCCCGCGGCTGGAGTTCTCCACCACCATCGGTACATAGTAACTCATATATTCCTCCCCAAGGGGGACGCCTTACGCCGTGATATTGTCGACGATGAACTGTGCCGTCTTCTTGCGCAGCACGGTCGCCGCAAGATCGCTGACGCGTCCCTGCTCCTTGATGATCTTCTGAACCTGTTTCGGCGTTGCGCCGTACGAAACTGCCATCGCGTAGACTTCCCTGTCGAGGTCGCTGCCCTCGACCTTGATGCCTTCCGCTTTTGCAACTTCTTCGAGCATGAGATCGGTGCGGACGTTCTTCTCCGCCGTCTCGCGGTAATCTTCGCGGATCTTGCCGATGTCAAGCCCCGCGTACTGGAGGTACTGCTCGAGGCTCATGCCCTGCTGCTCAAGGCGCATCGCCATTTCTTGAATCATCGCAGTGATGCGGTTCTCCACCATGACGGGCGGAATCTCCATCGCGGCATTGTCCGTCGCCATGTCGATCGCCTTTGTACGGCGCTCCGTCTCAGCCTTGCGCTCCGCGGCGGCAAGGAGATTCTTGCGGACATCCTCACGCAGCTCTGCAAGTGTCTCGAACTTGCTTGCCTTCTTTGCGAATGCATCGTCAAGTTCCGGTAGTTCGCGCGATTTTATGTTGCGGATCCTGCACTTGAACACTGCGTCTTTGCCCTTGAGATTTTCCGCATGGTACTCCTCGGGGAACGTAACGTTCACATCACGCTCCTCGCCGACCTTTGCGCCGATGAGCTGATCCTCAAATCCGGGAATGAAGCTGCCCGAACCGATCTGCAGCGGGTAGTCCTCACCCTTGCCGCCCTCAAATGCTGCGCCGTCAACAAAGCCCTCAAAATCCAGCGTCACAAAGTCGTCGTTCTTAACGGCGGCGTCCGCCGGGGCATCAACGAGCGTCCCCTGATGCTGACGCATCCCCTCGATCTGGCGGTCGATATCCTCGTCCGCAACCGTGACTTCTTCCTTCGGGACGGCGAGCCCCTTGTACGTACCAAGCCGGACGTCGGGGCGCTGCGTAAACTTTGCCGTAAAAACGACGTCTTTGCCGTCCTCAAGCGTCACAATGTCGATCTCGGGACGTGTCACAGGCTCCATATTCTGCTCCGTCAGAGCATCTTCAAACGCCTTCTGCGCGAGTCCTTCGAACGCCTCCTGCAAAATCGCATCTTTGCCGACGAAATTCTCAACAATCCTGCGGGGCGCTTTGCCCTTGCGGAAGCCCGGAATATTTACGCGCGCGGAAATGCGCTTTGCCGCGCCCTCCGACGCTTTTTCAAGCTTATCCTGCTCAACTTCAATCGTCAGAGTGACCTCGCGGTTTTCACCATGCTCTGCCGTAACCTTCATTGTATGAAACGACCTCCTGTTTCTTTCCTAAATATGCGGACACACAAAGAACGCGCCGTCCGCCATTGTCATTTGTATCCTATCATAAAACGGTCAAAATGACAAGCCGGCTTATTTCACCAATTCGGACATCCGTGCGAGGGGTTCGGACAGATCCATATGCCCCGAAAGAGTCTCCACTTTGGCTCCGTCGATCAGGATCTGCACGTTCTGAACCTCCGGGAACTCCGTCAGCGTATCGACAATCGATCCGACAAGCATCTCCTCGCCCGTCGATCCGCCGCTGAAGTTTTGCTGCAGCTCTTTTGAGAAATCTACGGTCGCCGTGCCGTTCTGCACTTTTACGCTGTGGAGCTTTGCCTTCTTCGGAATGACGGTCGTCTGTCCCTTCTCTTTCGTCCCGGTAAGGAGCGACTTCATTGCCGCCGTGTATTTATCGTCCTTCTCCGTATTGACCGTGCGCGTCACTGCAACGAGCCCCATGCCGTCGTCCTTCGGATAGTAGACATTTACCTTGAGCGCCTTCGGCTCTTTGGGACGGCAGCATTCCGGGACATCTTTGTCGCTCTGCGATTCGACAGAACTCGCCGCAGTCGGTTGGCGCTGCTCATCCGAACACCCTGCCGCAAGTGTTAGGAACGCGGCACACGTGAGCGCGCAGACGCTCTTTTTGTAGTTCGATTGCATCAACATCTCCGCATCTCTTCCTTTCATTTCATTCAAAATATCGTACAATCGCACGGAAGATCGCTTCCGCCATCTTCTTTTGATAATCGGCACTTGCGAGCAGTTCCTCCTCCTCCGGGTTCGAGAGGAACCCCATCTCAACGAGAGATGAAGGAATCTCCGTATGTCGGAGCAGGTAGAATTTCGCGTATTTCACGCCGCGGTTGAATCGCCCGCCCGCCTTTTCAAGTTCTTCGTTGAGAAGGATCGCAAAGTGCTCGTCCTTGTCTGTCTTTGGATAATAATAGGTCTCCATGCCGTGTGCATTCGGATTCGTAAAGGCGTTGCAGTGGATGGAGAGGAACAGCTCCGCCTTTGGATGCGCTGCCGCAACGTCCACGCGCGCCTGCAGTTCGCCTGACGGAGAGTGATCGGTCGGCGAGACATCCGTATCGCGCGTGCGCGTCATAACAACATCCGCTCCCGCCGCGCGCAGCAGCTGCTCTGCTTGAAGGGCAACGGCGAGCGCAACATCCTTTTCCTTCACACCGGAGTATCCGATGGCGCCCGAGTCACTGCCGCCATGCCCCGGATCGATGACAATCGTGTGGCCGCGCACCGCTCCGCCGAACACCTTGCCGCCGTCGGCAAAGAGTTCAATGACGAGCTTCTCATGCGTTTTGCTCTTCGCGTCTCCCGGTACCGTATAGATGCGGAAAGCATCTTCGCGAGCGAGCGACTGCGCCGCATAGATGCGCAGTGCCGCGCGCTTTTTCTCACGCTGTACAAGGACGAGTTTTTGTCCAATCATCCCATCGAGCGCAACCTCCTGCGGGAACTGATCGTGAATCTCGACATTCTCCAACTCGACGAGGAGCTGGTTCTCCGCATGGTACTGCTCGGAAAGTGCATAGGAAAGCCCCGCCGGGCGATTCGTCTCAATCTCAATACGCAGCGCCGCGCGTCCCTCGATCTCCGTGACCGCGCTCGCAACATGTGTGAGACGCACTGTTTTGCCCTTTGCCTCACCGGTTCCCGTCCATAATGCGCAAATACAGGCAAATACCGCCGCCGTCATAATCAGCGGACGCATCCGTAAAAATTGTTTCCAAATACCGTAAAACAATGCCGGTAACACCTCCTATCGGCTGCTGAGCAATGCGCGCGCTTCCGCTTCTGCAGCCTCTGTCGCCGCGGTGTCGCGCTCAATGTGTATCTTGATATAGTCTCCCTCGTTGACGTCCTCCGGCAGATATGCCCGTGGGAAATCCACCGATAGGAAGTCGTCGCCGAGCAGGATGACTGCATATTCTTCTTCAAATCGGTCAATATAAGCGGAAATCATTTCTTCCTCCCTGTCCCCTTGGATTCCTTCGGCTCATCTTTTTCGCGCTTCTCATAGATACCGAAATCGTTCTTATCGCCCTTCTCCGGCTCTACACGGTAGGTTTTTCCATCGCTTACGATCGTAATCATGCCGTTGACAGGCGTGCTGTAGACGTCGATGCCGCGCTTACTCAGTGCGGTACGCGTACTTTTATGCGGATGCCAATACTTATTCGGGAATCCGCAGGAGATAAGACCGACACTCGGATGCACCGCTTCTAAAAATTCCGGTGTGGAGGACGTCTTGCTGCCGTGATGCCCGACCTTGAGCACCGTGCTGCGGAGACGATCCGCCGACGTATGCGCTAAAATAGACTCTTCCTCGACATCCTCGGCGTCTCCCGTAAACATCATGGAAAAATCGCCGAAAACGAGCCGTCCGACCACGCATTCATTGTTCGGGTCGGATTTCTTTTTCTTCTTCGCGTGCACCTCATCGATTATTACTGACGTCGGCGCGACAACTTCAAAGCGAGCGCCGCTTCCGAGGTCGATCGTATCGCCTGCTGTGAGCGCGCGGCTTGGCACATGTTTTTCCGCAAGCAGCTTCATATAGCCGCGGTAAATGGGCGAATTCGAGGGCTGCCCGTTGTCATAGACCTCCCCGACGTCATATTCTCTGAGCAGAACATCCATCCCGCCGATATGGTCGGCATGGGGATGTGTGAGGATAATTTTATCAATTCTCCCGCCCTTTTCAATGCCTGCCTTTGCCAGTTGTGTACGAAGTTGATCGCGTTCATCCACGTCCGCCGTGTCGATGAGGATATTCTCCGTCCCCGTCTGCACGAGGATCGCGTCGCCCTGCCCGATCTCAAGCATCCGAACGACAAGCGTTCCCTCTGCAGGGCGTACCTCTCCCGTACTGTGCGCAGAAGGTGCCGCGCTGAATCGCTGCACAAGGAACTGTGCGAGCACAAATATGATGACTGCCGCAAGTCCAAGCCAGAGATGTTTCCCGAAAGGTTTTTTCATGAGCGCAGCGCCAAGTTGATGAGGAACACAATCGAAACGAGGTACATGATCCAGCTGACCTTTTTATACTGTCCGCTGACGAGCTTCATGATGGTGTAGCTGATGAAGCCGAACGCAAAGCCGTTCGCGATACTCGACGTGAGCGGCATCATGATGATCGTGAGGAATGCCGGCAGCGCGTCCGTAAAGTCCGCAAAGTTGATCTTGCCGATCTCCGACATAAGCAGTGCGCCGACGAGAATGAGAGCGGGCGCGGTCGCAAATGCGGGGACAAGCCCGATGAGCGGCGTGAAGAGCAGCGCGACGAGGAAGAGCAGTCCTGCCGTGACGGCAGTCAGCCCCGTGCGTCCGCCCGCCGCGATGCCTGCGGCACTCTCTACATAAGAGGTTACGGTCGAGGTACCGAACACGGCGGACACCATCGTACCAACCGCATCCGTTGTGAGCGCTTTGTCGATATTTTCGATGCGCCCGTCCGGTTTCACCATCTTTGCCTTGGTCGTCAGACCGATCAGCGTGCCCATATTGTCAAAGAGTTCGACGACAGTGAACGTAAATATAATGGAAACGAGACCGTAATGCCACGCGCCTGTGAGATCAAGCTGCCCGAAGGTATCGCCCATATGCGGAAGCGAAGTGCTGACAATATCCGCGATCCCATGGGGCGGGGGCGTCAGCCCGAACGCCATAGCAAGTACTGTCGTGACAAAGATTCCAATGAGAATTGCACCGTGAATATTGCGTGCCATGAGTGCCGCCGTAAAAAGAAGACCAAACAGCGCGAGCAGCGTCGTCGGCTGCGTCACATGACCGAGGGAGACGTAGGTAGCCGCATTCTCCACGATCAGACCTGTCCCTTTAAGACCAAGGAACGCAATGAAAAGGCCGATGCCCGCACTGATGGCGAGCTTCAGATCACGCGGCACGGCGTTGATGATTGCCTGCCGGATACCGCCCACCGTGAGAAGGAGAAAGAGTACCCCCGAAAAGAACACGGCGCCAAGAGCAACCGTCCAATGCAGACCGAGAACCCCGCAGACATAATATGCGAAGAACGCATTGAGCCCCATACCGGGCGCGAGCGCGACCGGATAATTCGCAAAAATCCCCATGGACATGGAGGCAAGCGCCGCGATCCAAATGGTCGAGGCAATTGCCGCTTCCTTTGGAATCCCCGCATCGGCAAGGATATTCGGATTGACGAACAGGATATATGCCATTGCGATAAAGGTCGTCATGCCCGCGAGCAGTTCCGTCCGGACCGACGTTTCCTTCTCGCGTACTTTGAAATATCGTTCAATAAATGACGGCGGCGCGCCCTGCATTCCCATAGCAACATCTCCTTAACAAACAAAAAAAGCCTGATAAAGGCTAATGGATAGAAATGGCGGAGTGGGAGAGATTCGAACTCTCGCAGCGGTTACCCACTCTAACGATTTAGCAAACCGTCCTCTTCAGCCTCTTGAGTACCACTCCATATGTACTTTTCCGCCGCATTTGCGACATGGAATATATTATCAGAACACCGCATGCTTGTCAAGGCGAAAAAATCGCACATTTCCGTACGCACATGAAAATTTAATCATTTTATATCATACTGTATGGTAAATTGCATCGTATTTGGATCAGACGCATAGAACCCGGAGGAATCATATGGAGATTGCTCAGTTAAAATATTTTCAGGTCATGGCAAACATCCGCCATTTCACGCGCGCCGCGCGCATGGTGGACGTTTCGCAGCCCGCGCTCAGCCGCTCCATGTCAAAACTCGAACAGGAACTCGGCGTTCATCTCTTCAAGCGCAGCGACGGAGAGATCGAGCTGACCCCCGAGGGGGAACGACTGCTGCGTCATGCCGACCGCATCCTGCGCGAAGTCGACACGGCAAAGGAGGAGGCGCGTCTGCATCGAACGGGAGAACCGCCGATGTTCAAGCTCTCCTTCATCCACTCGCTCGGCAGCTATCTGCTCCCGCGCATCCTGCGCGATTTTCGTGAGATTCATCCGGAGATCCACATTCGTCTCCATCAGCAGGACTCGGCAACGCTCGCGCAACAGGTCGCGACCGGCGAAACGGATCTCTGTCTCTGCTCGACCATCCCAACGACAGAGCACAGCGCATGGGTCTATCTCTGGTCGGAAGAGCTCTTTGCCACCGTGCCGCAGGGACATCCGCTTGCAGACCGCACGAATGTAGACCTGCGTGAGCTCGAGGACGAGCCGTTGATCGCACCGAAGAAAAGCTACAGCCTGCGTATTCTCGTGGATCAATTCTTCGAGCTCGCGGGCGTACATCCGACGATCACGTTCGAAGGCGACGACGTTTCGACGATCTCCGGTCTCGTCTCGGCAGGACTAGGCGTGAGTCTCCTGCCCAAGTTCGCAGGGGTCGGCTATCCGGGACTCTGCTACATTCCCGTCTCCTTCCCCGTCTGCAAGCGTGCCGTCGGCATTGCATGGAACACAAACCTGCGCCTTTCCCCTGCGGCACTCTGCTTCCAACAGTTTATCATGCAGCGTTTTAATGCGAAAACACCGCATGAAGGTTCACCTGCAGAGGGTTAAGGTTAATCATCTTTATATTTTATTGCAGAAATAAACAACTGCCATACGCAGCGTTCAGTACGCTCTCGTATGGCAGTTGTTTTATTACGCTGCGATATCTACATTTCTTCCGAGATTCTCTACGGGATGACTCGTCGCATAGGCATCCTTCACCTGCTGCATCAGTTCATACGTCACCTGTCCGCCAACAGACTGCGCCTGACGGTTCGACTGCTGGAACCTGCTCGAGCCGAGGCTCTCCGGATTCATATTCTCCGCAGATTGCTGCGCAGCGCGCGATGCGCTCTGTGTGCCGTTCTGTATGACACTCGACTGGGTCTGATGGAATTTACCCGTTCCGAGGGTTGTGCCGGCACCGAAATTCGAGCTGCCCGTAACCTCCTTGACTTCCTCCATCTTTGCCCGCGTCGCCTGACTGCCAAGCGAATACAATCTCTGGTTTGCCTGCTGGAAGAGGCTGGAACCGAATCCGCCTCCATTTAATGCCGATACCATATGGATCCCTCCGTTCACTTCCCCGTCCCATTTTCCCTTGGGACGATTCTACTATATTATAATAGAAAAATATCAGTTTCGCAAGCGAAAATGTCGTTGAAATACGATTCAACGACATAAATTCTTGCTGTATGACTACTCAGGGCGTCGGCTGCGGAGTCGGCGCCGGTTTTTGTGCAGAAAGATCGCCGATGCGGACGAGTTCCGAGATCTTGACCTGATGCGTCTTGCCGTTGACGTCGGCGATCACGCTCGGCTCACCGTCCGTGATGCTGACGCCGATGATCTTGCCCTCGAAGCTCTGCTTCGTCATCTTTCCGTCCTCGCCCTTAACCTGGGTGATCCACTGCGCCTTCTGACCGATCATGCCGCTGAGCTGACCGATGAGTACGGAGGAGTTGATATTGTCAACAACCTTCTGCACGTCCGAAAGCCCCTTCGCAACATTCGTCATCTGTTCGAGTGCGGAAAACTGTGCCAGCTGAGAAAGATACTGGCTGTTGTCCTGCGGGTCGAGCGGATCTTGGTACTTCATCTGCGTAACGAGAAGCTGCAAAAAGGCATCTTTGCCGAGTGCATCGTTTTTCTTATTCGCAGCCTTTTCCTGATTCTTCGCCGCCTCATAATCGGACAGCGCCTGTGTGACGCCGTTCGCCGTGATTGTATTCAATGGATTTGCCACGATAATTCCTCCTCAGACCGCATCATACGCGGTAATCCACGCCGTCCGCCGTCATCACGCCGCCCGGCTCCGCCGCGCTGTGCGTCGGCAGTATGCCCTCTATGCCGTCCTCATAATCTTCCGCATCGCCGCGCGCATAAACACGCGTATTACTGCGGCTTCCTTCACTCTGCTGCCAGGCTTCCTGTCCCTGTCCCTGCGGCATCTGTCCGTCCGCAAGACCGGTGTAGACGCCGACACGATCGACTTTCAGCCCTTGGTTATTCAGTTCCTGACGGAGCTGAACGAGACTGTTCTCGATCACATTGCGTACCTGTGCGTTGTCGCTGTGGAACGAAGCCTGTACGGCTCCGTCCGAGCTGACGGCAACACGGAGCGTGAGTTCGCCGAGATGCGCCGGTTTCAGGCGAATGACCATCTGTGTATCGTTCAGCGTGCGCAGGAGCCGCGCCTGCTCCACGATCTGACGCGGGATCTCATAGTCCGGCCGCGGCCGCTGCGGCGCGGCTTCCTGTACAGGCGCTGTGGAAACCTCGACCTGCGGCGCAGGTGTCCCCGTGTGGACGCCGATGGGCTGTGGACTCTGCTGCTGTACAGGTTCTGCGGAACGCGGTGCCGCTGCCTCGGCAGCCACCTCCGTGCGCACAAAGGGAACTTGCTGCTCTGCCCCCTGCTCGCCCGAACGAGCCTCTTGCTGCTGCGCGCCCTGTCCCATAGTCTCGCGGCGCATCGTCCGCTGCGCAAGTACATCGAGCGGCGATGGCGTTTCGCCGCTCTCCTCCACGATGAGCGCATCGCCCACGAGCTGCACGGCACGCGGCGCATTCTGCGCCGGCTGCGGTACCGCTGTCTGCACGATGGGCGCTGCGGTTTCTTCAACCTGCAGAACGCCCTGCACAACATTTTGTACGGCGCGGTTCAGCACGTTCTCCCGGGCGGTACTTTGCAGGAGCGTCCCTGCAGGGCTTTGCAGGGCGGCGCTGTCAAGCTGCCGCTCCGTATTCTCGATCAAGCCGTCCATGGTGACCTGTGCAAGGAGTTCTTTATTTTCCTCCGCCACTGCGGGCAGGTTCTCCGACGTGCGCAGAATATCTTCGAGCACCGCACTGCGGAGCTGTGCCGAGAGCCCTATCTGCGTTATGGGTTCCGTCTGCGGCGCATTTCCCTCGCCGTTCATCTGCGCGAGCGGCTCTCCAGAGAGGGTACGAAGTAGGTTGAAGTTCTTCAGCCCCTCTTCCGGAATCCGTTGGAGCAGGCTCTGTACCTCTTTGGGCAGCACTTCTTCGGTTTTCTGTGCGCCGATAATCTCAAAGCGCTCCAAAATGTCCGTGAGCGCCTTGTCAAGTCCTGCGTTTACCTCTTCGCTGACTTCCGCCGCGTCAGTGGGGGCGACGGCAGCGAGCGCTGCGATTGCCGATTCCGGCTCACTTGCAGCATCGCGCGCCGTACTCTGCGCATCCTTTTGTACTGGCGCAGCTTTTTGCCCCGGTTTCGCCTTTGTCGACGCCTGTTTCGTCACATCCTGTGTGTCCTGCGCCGACGGCTGATCCGCAGCGGCGGACGCTTCGGTATTCTGCGTCTTTTCCGCGGCTGTGCCGCGCGCGCTTGTTTTGCTCTGCTGTTCTTTCTTTTGCAGTGCGTCAAACGTATCGCTGAACAAATTCTTCCCTGAGGTTGTCTGCGTGCGGCTCGCCGCGGATACCGGACGCACGCCCTGTACGCCTGCTCCTGCGGAACCGCCTTCTGCTGTGGACACAGCCATCAGTCCGCTTGCATTCATCTACACATCACCTCTTCTAACTGTTTATCGGCACAGGAGGATCTTTTCTTAAATGTTTTTTGGCATAGCGCATTTGAGCGCATCGCCGATGGTCTCTGCACCAAAGAGGTCCATATCTTTGAACTTTCCGGCGAGCTGCCGATAGTTCTTCATCGGCAGAACCGCCGCGCGCAGTCCGAGCCGCCGTGCCTCCGCGACACGAAGTTCCGCCTGCGAAACGGCGCGCACTTCGCCCGACAAACCAACCTCTCCACAGACGACCATATGCGGGCGTGGCAGACGATTGGCAAAGCTCGACGCCATCGCAACACACAGCGCAAGATCCGCGGCGGGCTCGTCGAGGCGTATACCGCCCGCAACCTTGACGTAGACGTCCGCTCCGCCGATAGGGAGCTTTACACGCTTTTCGAGGACGGCAAGGAGAAGCTGGATACGCTTCACATCCACAGAGTCAGCCGTCCTGCGCGGCGGCTGATACGGCGTCGGCGCAACAAGAGCCTGTACCTCGACGAGCAGGGGCCGCGTCCCCTCCACCGACGGCACGATGACGGATCCACTTTCTTGGGCACGTTCGGAGAGAAAGAGCTTCGAAGCGTCCGGCACGTCGACGAGTCCCACATCACGCATTTCAAAGAGACCGAGTTCATTCGTGCTGCCGAACCGGTTCTTAACGGCACGCAGGACGCGGTATTCGGCGTTTCTCTCTCCTTCAAAATAGAGCACCGTATCCACGATGTGCTCGAGGACGCGGGGTCCTGCGAGACTGCCCTCTTTCGTCACATGTCCGATGACAAAGACGGCGATTCCCTCCGTCTTTGCGATGCGCATCAGCTCCATCGCGCACTCGCGCACCTGCGAGACGCTGCCGGGCGCACTCTCGATGTCGGGGCGGTACATTGTCTGAATCGAGTCGATGATGAAAAGCGCAGGCTTTTCCCGTACGACATGGGCGCAGATTGCATCGAGATTCGTCTCGCTCACAACGAGCAGGTCGTCTGCGATCGCCCGCAGACGATCCGCGCGCATCCGAATCTGACGCGCGCTTTCCTCTCCCGTCACATAGAGAACACGCCGCCCCGCACGTGCAATGTCCGCCGACACGCGCAGTGTGAGACTCGACTTGCCGACGCCCGGATCGCCAACCACGAGCACCATCGATCCTGGAATCACTCCGCCGCCGAGCACGCGGTCAAGTTCACCCGATCCGGTTGAAAAGCGCGGCAGATCCTCCGCTGTAATCTCCCCGATGGGCTGCGGCGGTGCGGCATCCGTGCCGCCGAGTCCGCTGCGCCGCGCCTCCGACTCCGGCGCAACGATCTCCGCTACCATAGAGTTCCATGCGCCGCAGCCCGGACATTTGCCCATCCACTTGCTCGTATCGTATCCGCAGGATTGGCAGACATATGCCGTTTTCTTCTTCTTTGCCATAAGCTCTCCCAATACAGATAGGGAAGCCCCGTGAGAGCTTCCCTATACGACGTTATATTCTCTTTCTGAGGAAAAGGCACGCTGACCGTGTAAGCCAGCAGAGCGACCATCCTAAGTTAAGCAGGAAATTCGCCGCATCACCGCTGCGTGTGCGGGGCGCAAGCACATTTCCGTGTATCTCAGACTTCATTGAGCACAGCCTTGCCGGATTTTTTGGCACGGCTTTCCTTCTTCACATGCAGCTTCTTCACAAAGTCCAGCCCATCTCCGGATTTGCGAACGGAGACTGTATCGCCTGCACCGAATTCACGCGAGAGCAGCCGCTCCGCAAGCGCATCCTCGATGTTTTTTTGAATGGCGCGGCGCAGCGGACGTGCACCGAACTTCACATCCGTCCCCTTCGCAATGAGCACTCGTTTCGCCGAGGGGCTGACCTCAAGTTGAATTTCCTGCTCTGCGAGACGATTTTTCACATCGCGCAGGAGTATATCCACAATCTTGGAGAGCTGCGGTTCCCCAAGCGCGTTAAAGACGATCATATCGTCGATGCGGTTGAGAAATTCCGGACGGAAGAGTTTCTTCACTTCCTCCATCACGCGCTGTTTTGCGCGTTCCTCGTCCGAGCCTGCCGTCTGCCCCATGGCAAAGCCGATCGTCCCGGTCGTCGAACGCAGATGACTTGCGCCCGCATTAGATGTCATGATGATGATGGTGTTTCGGAAATCGGTGACCGCCCCCTGCCCGTCCGTGAGACGCCCGTCCTCAAGAACCTGAAGCAGCATATGGAACACGTCGGGATGTGCTTTCTCTACCTCGTCAAAGAGAACGATCGAGAACGGCTTTTTCCGCACGGCATCCGTAAGCTGACCGCCCTCTTCATAGCCGACGTAGCCCGGAGGCGCGCCGACAAGACGTGCTGTCGTATGCTTTTCCATATATTCAGACATGTCGAAACGAATGATCGCATCCTCCGTGCCGAAGACACTCTCCGCGAGTGCGCGCGCCAGCTCCGTTTTGCCGACTCCCGTCGATCCGAGGAAGAGGAATGAACCGATAGGACGGCGCGGATCCTTGACCCCCGCACGCGCACGGCGCACCGCCTTGGAGACGGCATGAATCGCCTCGTCCTGACCGATGACACGCCGCCCGATCGTCTTTTCGAGGATGAGCAGACGATCTGACTCCTTTGCTGCAATGCGCTGCACCGGAATGCCCGTCCACTGTGCCACAACGCTCGCAATGTCGTCCTCCGTGACATGGATGAGCGTCCGCTGCTCGTCTCCGTGCCGCGCCGCGTCAAGCTGTGTGCGCAGCTCTTGTTCACGGTCGCGCAGGCGTGCCGCTTCCTCGTAGTTCTGTGCGCTGATGGCACGCTCCTTCTCCTTGACCAGACCCGCGAGTTCAGCGCGCAGACCGGAGAGCGCATCACTCATGCCGATATGCTGCATACGCACACGTGACGCCGCCTCGTCCATCAGGTCGATCGCCTTGTCCGGCAAATAACGATCTGTGATATATCGTTTTGCTAGACGCACTGCTGCACAGACAGCGCTATCCTCAATCTGCGCGTGGTGAAATTCCTCATATTTATCACGAAGCCCGAACAGGATCCGCTCCGCATCCTCCTCGCTCGGCTCTCCCACCGTAACCACTTGGAAACGCCGGGCAAGCGCGCTGTCCTTTGCAAAATGTTTTTTATACTCGCTCTGCGTCGTCGCACCGATGATCTGCATCTCGCTGCGGGCGAGTGCCGGCTTTAGAATATTCGCCGCGTCGAGTGATCCTTCCGCGCCGCCCGTACGTATGAGCGTATGAATCTCATCGATGAAGAGGATCAAATTCTTAGACTTGATGACATCATCCACAACATTCTTCAGCCGCTCCTCAAACTCGCCGCGATATTTTGTCCCCGCAACGAGTGCCGTCATAGAGAGCGAGACAATGCGCTTATTCTCCAGCAGGAACGGTACTTCGCCGTCCGCGATGCGCTGCGCGAGCCCCTCGGCAACGGCAGTTTTTCCAACCCCCGCCTCCCCCAAAAGGAGCGGATTGTTCTTCGTTCGCCGCGCGAGAATCTGAATGAGCCGGTCGATCTCCGTATCGCGCCCAATCACGGGATCAATACCTCCGCTGCGCGCAATTCCTACGAGATCACGTGCGTATTTTTTAAGGGACGCCGGCAGGGCGGACTTCTCCCCCTTTCCGGATTTTTTGCGTGCAGATTTACCCTTGGGCGTTTCCTCAACGCTGTTCATACGGTCAAAGACCTGACTCTGCAGCTCCTCAATATCGACGTCGAGCTCCTCGAGAACACGAACTGCCGTCCCTTCAGCCTCCGTCAGGAGGCTCAGCAGGATGTGCTCGGTCGTGACAAATGAGCGCTCCTCGCGCGCCGTATCGATCGCCCCCTGCATGACGCGCTGCGCACGGCGGGTATAGTAAGGCACCTCTTCGTTTGCGACGCGAACGTCCTGAAATACGTCCCCCGTGCGCAATACCTGCTCCACCCTGTCATAGTCCACACCGTGCGCAGTCAGCGCCTCCGCTGCAATTGTGTCGCGCATATGCAGAATGCCGAGCAGCAGCTGTCCTGTACCGATGTACCCCTTCCCGCGGCGCTGCGCGATGTACTGTGAAAACTCAACCGCCTTAATTGCCGTCTGCGTAAAGAACTGTCTGTAATTCAAGTCGTCCCCCTCCTATCCCCGGATGCGGTATGTATCAAGTATCTCGCGTACACGCGCGGCGCGCACGCTGTTTAATTCGTTTTGTGCCAAATTTTCATTCTCTGTCAAATTCTTGAGATACGCGTCGCGCGTGGCGACGAGAATCTCCGCGTAGCAGTCGGGGCTGACCCCCGTAATGATGCCGCGATCAATGCCGAACCGCACACGCGAGGCGAGATCGAACACCTCCTGCTCCGTTAAGGAACGTGCGTAGGCAAGGATTCCATAGGCACGCCACACAACGTCCTCTACGCCGTCCTTCCCAAAGTAGGAAAGTGCCTTGCGCGCACGCCGCTCATGCCCCGTAATCTCACTGACGGCGCTGCGGACATTTTCGATGATCTCAGACTCGGAGTAGCCGAGCGTGAGCTGGTTTGATATTTTATAGAGATGCGCCGCCTCACCGCCCCCCTCGAGCGGCTGCATGGCAAGCCCGAGCCGGAGCGATGTATTCACGATATTATCAATGTTGCGCGTATAGACAAGTCCCGGCAGATGCAGGAGCACCGAGGCGCGCAGCCCCGTGCCAAGATTCGTTGGATACGCCGTCAGGTAGCCCATCGTCTCATCAAAGGCAAGATCAATCTGCGCTTCGATGCAGTCGTCTACCTTTGATGCTGCCTCGAATGCCTGCGTGAGCCCGAGCCCCGGCGCCATCGTCTGAATCCGCAGGTGATCGTCCTCATTGACGAGAATGCTCACCATCATATCGTCACTGATATAGGCTGTACGGTAGGGCTGCGCCTCGGCAAATTTTTCACTGATGAGACGCTTCTCGATGAGCACCGCACGCTGCAGTGCAGTCAACCGGTCGATCTCCGCACGCGCAAAGACAAAGCCCGTATCGGCAGTCACAGAGGCGAGCGCCGTATCCACCGTCCCGTGAATCTTGGCGAGCTGCGCATGATCCGCACGATTTGGAAAAGGAAGCTGCACCAGGTTGCGCGCGAGACGCACACGGCTCGAGAGGACGACGTCGCCGTCCCGCCCGCCAACACCGAACCATGGGAGGCGCCCGCTGCGAAGCAGATCATCCAGCGCCATCCTCATCCCTCCTCCATCTGCTGTTCAAGATGACGGATACGGTCGCGGTACTCCGCAGCCTTTTCATACTCCTCGCGTGCAACAGCTTCCTTGAGTCGTATGCGAAGCTGCTCCGCCTCCTGCCGCAGAACGATAGCGCTGCCTGAACGATGCGGAATCTTGCCGCGGTGCACGCTCGACCCATGGATGCGGCGCAGGAGGGGCTGGAGTTCATGGTGGAACGTCTCATAGCAGACCGAGCACCCGATGCCCGCCTGTGAGAAGTCTTGGAACCGCATCCCACAGTTCGGGCAGGTCGTATGCACCGCATCGTCCGCCGTCTCACTCTCCTCGTCACCGCTGCCAAAGATGCCGCGCAGAAAATCATTCACCGACACATTCTGCTGCTGCGCACGGAGAATCGTCTCCCCGTAGCGCGCGGCACAGCTCATACAAATATTTTTTTCACTTCGACCGCCGGGGCCGATCTGCACGATGTGCACGATCGCCTCGCTGCGTCCGCATTCTTCACAAAGCATGGCGGTAATCCCTTTCCCCTAGCCCTTGTAAAGCGCCGCTCCTATTTACAATCATCGTATGCGGCGTCAAAAAGTTATAGGCATCTATGTAAAATTTTCCAGTGTCAGAAGCATCGTCTTCAGCATCTGCACGCGCTCGCCGGCGTCCAATGTCTTTGACCGGTACAGCCCTGTCACCGTCTGCATCATGAGCGCTGCCTCGCGTGTCTCCACCATGCCGTGCTGCGCGAGATAGCGCACCATCGACTGCATCGTGCTCATGTCCGTATGCACGTCAATTTTCGAGATCATATCCTCGTAAACGAGATCTTTGAGCGGCACCTGTACGATGCGGATGAATCCGCCGAGCCCGCGCCGCGACTCCACAACAAAACCTTTATCCTGCGTAAAACGCGTCGAGAGCACATAGCTGATCTGCGACGGCGCGCATGAAATTTCATCCGCAATATCCGTTCGCCTCAGCTCCACCTGCCCGTCCTGGCGTGCGGCAAGCTGCCGAAGGATATAGGATTCTATCATATCGGCAATATTGCTCATTGTATCACCTTCTCTGTAATCCTCTAAAATCCTTTGTCTATTATATTTGATTTTTTGACTTTTGGCAAGCAGAATATATGCACATCATATTTTCTCTATCTGAAAATAATTTAGTATATCGCCAATAAGCGTCCTTCAAAAGAAAAACCGCCCGGAGGCGCAGCGTTTACAAAATGTTTAGTACCGCCGCAGAAATTCTCTGCCAAAGACAGCAAGCGTATAGTAAAAACCGATGAGGAACGGGAGGTATTCGGCGATAAGGCGCCAGCAGACGGCAACGATGCCGACAGTGCCGGCGGGCACGGTGGCGGCAAAGAGGAGGACAAAGCCGCCCTCGGCGATGCCCGATCCGCCCGGTGTGGGACTGAAATACAGCAGCATGTTCAGGAAGATCATGCGCCCCATGACGGTGTACCAATCGACGTCTGTGACGCCGAGCCCGAGGAGGAGACACGGTACGATGGCGTAGATGCAGAGGAGGTTCAGCCCGGATTCGGCAAAGACAACGAGCATCGCGCGCGGTGCGCCCGTGAGCAGCGCGACAGCGCTCTTCGTATCGCGATAGAGCGCAAAGAGCTGACGCCGCCGTTTCGGACAAAGACGCCGCGCAATCAAAATAACGATGGAATCGAGATAGCCGCGCCGCACGCTGATGACAACGGCAACGATGCCAAGGAACGCCGCAAGCGTGACGCCCATGAGGACGTCGTTCGAGATGCCCGGAATGACGCCCTCATCATGCAGGAAGATGAACGGCATACAGAGCGCGAGGAAGAAGATCGAGAGCAGCGTCCGCACGATAGCGAGCACCGCCGCCTTGCCCGTCGGCACGCCTGCATGGCGCAGGAACATCACCTGTGCGACTGCACCGCCCGTCGCGCCCGGTGTGAGGAGCGCGAGAAAATAGTTGCCGAAGATGACCTGCACCGCCTGATAGAGCGTGATGCGCTCGTTGGAGATCTTGACGAGGTGCATGAGCCGGCTGCCGTCAAAGAACATGCCGAGCCCGACGGCACAGAGCGCGAGCAGCAGTGACCACGGTTGAAAACGCGTCAGATTTTGCAGCGTATTGATATCTACGGTCGTATAGATCACTGCGGCTGAGATGCCGACAACAAGCACAAAAAGAAGGAGGAAGCGGCGCGTGAATTTATTCATGGCTCACTCTCTCCTTCGGTCTCAGTCTCTCAAAAACTCTTCGTGCGCCGCAAACGCGTTGTGGCTGTGAATGGACTCCTCGTTCTCGCATTCCAGTGAAAAGTACGCCAGCCCCGGCAGGGCGCGCAGGGCGAGAATGGTGTCGCGCAGGATGTCCTCGACGAATTTCGGGTTCTCGTACGCGGCTTCCGTGACATATTTCTCATCCGCGCGCTTGAGCAGCGGATAGATGGGCGCGGAGCCCTGCCGCTCGAGCAGCGCCGCGAGCTCCTCGATGTAGATGCACGGTACTCCCTCGGCATAGCGCAGCCGCACGCGTGCCACGGAGCGCTGATTGTGCGCGCCGTAAGCGGAAATCTCCTTGCTGCACGGGCAGAGTGAGGTGAACGGCATCGCGAGCCCGAGCTCAAAACGCATCGGCATCCCGCGCCGTTTCCGCCCCGTAAAGGATGCCTCAACGTCGAGCAGCGAGACTTTCCCGCTGACGGGCGCAATCTTTTCGAGAAAATAGGTAAAGGCGAGCGATACCTCCGCCTCCTCGGCGTGGAGACGCTCGAGCGCCTCCGTGAGCATCGCCTCCATCTCCTCCTCCGCAAGCGGCTGCTCCCGCCACGGGAGGAGAATCTCGAGGAAACGGCTCATATGCGTCCCCTTGAACTCCATCGGCAGGGCGACGGTGAAGGTGATGCGCGCGAGTACCTGCTGATAGCCGCCCGCCTGTTTCTTGATGAGGAAGGGGAGCTTGACCTCCTTCACCCCGACGCGCTGAATGGCGATGCCGCGCGCGTCCTCGCGGCTCTGTACGTCGAGCATCAGCGCACCCCCGCCGCATAGGCAATGGGATCGCGCCGCCCCGCCTCCGCAAATCCGCGCAGGCGCAGGCGGCAGCTGTCGCAGACGCCACACGCTTCCGTGCCGCCGTTGTAGCAGCTCGTCGTCAGCTCATACGGCGCGCCGAGCCGCGTTCCCAGTGCGATAATCTCGCCCTTTGAGAGGTATTGGAGCGGCGTCTCGACCACGATGCGCTTTCCGCGCTCGGTCGCCGCGGCAGTTGCCATATCCGCCGCCGCTTGAAATTGCCGGATAAATTCCGGGCGGCAGTCCGGATAGCCGGAATAGTCGACGGAGTTGACGCCGATGTAGAGATGCGCCGCCCCTACGCGCTCGGCAAAGCCCAGCCCGTAGCTGAGAAAGATGAGGTTGCGCGCGGGCACATAGGTGAGGGGGATATCCGTACGGTCGGGATCGCCCTCGGGCACGTCGATGGAGCGGTCTGTCACGGCGGAGCCGCCGATCGCGTCCATATTTGTCTCGATGATCAGGTGCTCCGCCGCGTGAAAATGCGCGGCGATGCGCTTGGCACAGTCCACTTCGCGGTCGTACCGCTGCCCGTAGACGAAGCTGACGGGGTAGAGTTCGCATCCCGCCTCCTGCGCGACCGCCATACAGGTACAGCTGTCAAGCCCGCCGGAGAGCAGAATCACCGCCTTTTCCCGCATGGTATCCCCTCTTCCACTTCAAAAAATTATCCGCGCAGCGCGCGAATCGCCGCCGCAAGATCGGGCGCACCGTAGACGGCGGAGCCGGCAACGAGCACATTTGCGCCCGCCGAGCGCACGGACTCGCTCGTCTCTGCGTTGATGCCGCCGTCGACCGCGATGTCCACGTTCAGCTCGTTCTCCATGACCGTATGATAGAGCGCATGGATCTTGCCGACCATGTTCTCGATGAATTTCTGCCCGCCAAAGCCGGGGTTGACCGTCATGAGGAGCACCATGTCGAGATCGTCGATAAGCTCTTCGAGCGTGTAGATGGAAGTGCCGGGATTGAGCGCGACGCCCGCCCTGCACCCTGCCGCCTTGATCTGCTGAATGAGACGGTGCGGATGCCGGGTCGCCTCGACGTGGAACGTAATGTTGTCCGCGCCTGCGCGCGCAAATGAGTCGATATAGGTCTCGGGATGCTCGACCATGAGATGGACGTCGAATACGAGGTTTGAAACCTTGCGCAGACTCTCGACGACGCAGGAACCGATCGTGAGGTTCGGCACGAACGTCCCGTCCATCACGTCGATATGGAGGTAATCCGCACCCGCTTCCTCCACGCGGCGCACATCCGCGCCGAGATTGGCGAAATCCGCCGACAGGATGGAGGGCGCGATGATGATCGGGCGCTCGACATGGATATGCTCTTCTTCCTCACAGCCGCATGAGCATGCCTCGTCATGCTCATGGGCATGGTCATGCCCGCAGCCGCATTCGTGGTCGTGATGATGTTCGTGTTCGTTTGACATTTGATTCTCCTATTTTCTCTTGGTACGAATTTCATTGAGGAGCGCAGCATACGCCTCATAGCGTGCGCGCGAGACGGCGCCCGCCTCCACCGCCGCCTTGACGGCACAGTCCGGCTCGTGGCTGTGGCTGCACGGAGCGAACCGGCAGCACGTATGCCCCGCAAACTCCGGGAAACACGCGGTCAGCTCCGCGGGCGTGAGATCCGAAAGATCCTGCTGCGTAAAGCCCGGGGTATCGACGACGTAGCCGTCCGCGTACGGGATCAGCTCCGCGCGCCGTGTCGTATGACGACCGCGCCCGATCTTCTCGCTGACCGTTCCCGTCGCAAGGGAAAGCGAGGAATCGACAGCATTGAGGAGCGAGGACTTCCCCGTGCCGGAGGGGCCTGCAAAGACGGTGATCTCCCCTGCGAGGCAGTCCCGCAGCGCCGCAATCCCCTCCCCCGTCTGTGCCGAGGTGCAGAGGACGGGGTAGCCCGCCGCCGTGTAATCCGCCGCAAGCGTGCGGACATCTCCGCGATAGAGATCCGTCTTGTTGATGCAGAGGACGATTTTCCGAACGCCGGAGCGTTCCGCAAGGACGAGGAAACGGCTCACGACGAGCGGATGCGGATCGGGTGCGACGGCGGCAATCGTGACAACGATCTGTGTCAGATTCGCCACGCGCGGACGCGCGAGCAGATTCTGCCGCGCGTCGATGCGCTCGACGATGCCCTCCTCCTCATTCATACGGACGAAGGTCACGATGTCCCCGGGGACGATCCCTGTGTCGCTGCGCCCTTTCTTCATCTTGCCGCGCAGCTTGCACGCGACGACGCCGTCCTCAGCTGCTGCGTAGAGCACGCTGTTGTATACCTTCAGAACACGCCCCTGCTCCAACATAGTCCCCCGTTTCTACTCGGTTTTTTCCGCTTGGATGCGGCGTGCCGACGGCGGCTTCTCGCTGCTCTTGCTATTATTATTCTTCGTGTCCTTGCCCTTCGCGGGCGCAGACTTGCTGCCCTCGGAGACGGTCAGACGGACGGCAGTTCCCTCGTCGACCTCCGTCCCCGCCGCGGGAGACTGCGCGGTGACGGTTCCCGCCGCTTGGCTGTTCTCCTCCTGCGCGACGGTGCCGACCTTCAGATTGCTCTCTTCGATCATACTGCGCGCGCGGTCAATGGGAACCCCCTTGACATTCGGGACATTGGTCTTTTTCACCTTCTGCCCCTTGCTGACCGTAATGTCAACCGTCTGCCCTTTGCTGATGCGTGCGCCGCTGCGCGGATCCTGTGAGATGACCGTGCCGACCTCCTCGTCGGAGAACGTCTCGTAGGACGAGCCGAGCCGCAGCCCCATCTTTTGCAGGCGATCAATGGCGTCTGTCTGCTTCAACCCGCGCAGGTTCGGCATCTCAAGTGCCTCGCCGCCCTTGCTGACGTAGATGGTGATCGCGCGCTCTTCCTTAACCGTCATGCCCGCCTCGGGCGACTGCGAGACGACGACGCCGACCGGCACATCCGCGTCGAAGGTCTCGGCGACGGTCACGCGCAGATGCTGATCCTCCAGTATCTGACGCGCGAGCGTCATCTGTTTGCCCGTCACGTCGGGAACCGTGACCTCGACCGTGCTCCAGAACTTTCCAAAGCTGAGGAAAATCCCTGTAAAAAAGCCCAAAATGAGCACGAGTACCAGCCCGAAAATGAATTTCCTCGTGCGGAAGAATGAGCGTTTTTCCACCGCATCCGGAGACTCCTCCCCTTCTTCGGCAAATGCGGAGATCTCCTGTGCCTCGCCCGGCGTGAGCACGCGGGTGGCATCGGGATCAAACGCGGGGACACCCGCCATTTCACCGACTGAGACACAAAGCTGCTCCGCCCGCCGGATGTCGCGGACGAGCTGTGCGCTGTCCGGGCGCTGCGCGGGGTCTTTTGCCATCATGCGCATGACAAGCGCGTCGACCACCGGAGGAATCCCCGGGAGGATAGCGTGCAGGGGCTGTGGCTCTTCGTCGAGGTGCCGGCGCGCGATACTCACCGCGGTATTGCCGTCAAACGGCACATGCCCGGTCAGCATCTCATAGAGCACAATGCCGAGCGAATAGACGTCGGACTTCGGCGTAATGGTCGTGCCGCTCGCCTGCTCGGGCGAGAAATAATGCACCGACCCCATCACGCTGTCGTTATAGGTCATAGTGGATTCGGTCACCGCGCGTGCGATGCCGAAATCGGCGACCTTCACCGTGCCGTCCGGCATGACGAGGATGTTGTGCGGCTTGATGTCGCAGTGCACGAGCTGATCCGCATGTGCCTGTGCAAGCGCGCTCGCAATCTGCCCCGCGATGCGCAGTGCTTCGGGTACAGGCAGCGCCGCTTCCTCCTTGATGCGCTCTTTGAGCGTGCGCCCTGGAACATACTCCATCACGATGTAATGCCGCCCCTCGGCGACGCCGACATCGTAGACGTTGACGATGTTCGGGTGCGTGATGCGTGCCGCCGCCTTTGCCTCACGCTGAAAACGCGCGATGAACTCCGTATCGTTTTCATATTGCCGATGAAGAATCTTAACGGCGACGGTGCGCTCCAAAAGCTGATCCTTTGCCCGGTAAACATCCGCCATACCGCCGCTGCCGATCGGCATCTCCAGCGCATAGCGACCGTCCAGGACGCGCTCACCCATAATCGTTCCTCCTCAATCTCCGGTGTTCTATTGGTAAAAGGGATTATCCTTCAAAATACGCTCCGATGAGCCGATGCGCGATCCTTGCGGCGGCTGCGCCGCCAAAGCCGCCCTCTTCCACGAGAATTGCCATGACGATCTTTTTCCCCCCGCGCTCCGCCGAACCGATGAACCACGCATGATCCGTTCCGGTCGCATTCTCCGCCGTCCCGGTCTTGCCCGTGACGCGCACGCCCGCAACGTCCGCCGCCGTCCCCGTGCCCGCCGCAACGACTTGTGCCATATAGCTGTCAATGAGCGCCGCGCGCGCGGGTGTCGTCGCCGTCCTCCACACGGACGGGGCGCCCCGGTAGAGCGCCGTCCCGTCCGCCGAGAGCACGGCGTCTACGAGATAGGGCTGCATGATCTCGCCGCCGTTTGCAAAGGCGTCCGCGAGAAGTACCATCTGCAGCGGCGTCATGAGGATCTGCCCCTGCCCGATGCCGAGCTGCGCGATCTCCCCGTCGGGGAGCTGCGGCAGCTCCGGTACATGCGCCGCCGCCGGCATCAGTTCAGGACTCGTTAGTTCTTCCCCGACGCCGAACCGGGAGAATGCCTTTGAAAGTCCGCTCGCCCCGAGGCGGAGTGCCAGTGTCGCGAACGTCACGTTGCAGGACTCGCGCAGCGCGTCCGCAAGGTTTAGCTTTCCATGAGCCTCTCCGTGACTCTCATGGAGCACATAGTCCCCCACGGCAAGCTCGCCCGTGCAGGTGAATACCTCATCCTCCGAGGTCACGCCCGCATTCAGCGCCGCATCCGCGATGAGAGGCTTGAGCGTCGAGCCGGGCGGGTACAGTCCCTGCGTCACGCGGTTCAGCAGAGGGCTGTCCGCACGCGCGGTGAGGGCATCCCAGTCCCGTGCAACGGCAGCGGGATCGACGGCAGGTGTACTCACCATTGCGAGCACAGCGCCGGTCGCGGCATCCATCACAACGACCGCGCCGCGATGCGCACCGAGCGCACGCCATGCCGTCTCCGAGAGTGCGGCATCCACCGTCAGCCGCACATCATAGCCCGCATCCGCACGCAGGAGTGTGCGCAGAGGTCCCATGCGATCCATATCGCCGGTCACGCCCGAGAGCGCCCTCCCCTCCACACGCTCCATCCCCGCCGCGCCGTACCGCTCCGTACGGTAGCCCGTCACGGGCGCGAGTGCCGCACCGTAGGGATAGCGCCGCTGCCCCTCTGCATCGCTCTCGGCGAGGATACTGCCGGCGCGGTCAAGGATGCGCCCGCGCCGCACGTCGTTTTCGGCGAGTGCCGCCCGCGCGTTGAGCGGATGCGCGGCGAGCTCCGCAGCGTCCCATACGCTCAGTTTGACGAGGTAGAGGAGCTGCACACCGACGAGCCCGAGCAAAAAGAGCACAACGACGGCGATATGCTTTCGAATCCGCGCCTCAGCCATCCGTCCTCGCCTCCTGCTTTTCGCCCGAGAGCGCCGTTAAGATGCCGATGAGGATGAAGCTCGCCGACATCGAGCTGCCGCCGTAGCTGATGAACGGCAGCGTAATGCCCGTGAGCGGCAGGAGCTTCGTCACGCCCGCCGTGATGATGAACGCCTGCAGGAGGAGACTCACGGCACAGCCCGCCGCGAGCAGCGACTCCTGCGGACGCGCAAGCCCCATCGCAATGCGGCTCCCGCGCCAAAAGAGGAGTGCAAAGTTGACGAGTACGAACACCGCGCCGACGAGTCCGAGTTCCTCGGCAATCGCCGCAAATACGAAGTCCGTATGCACCTCCGGAATGAGGTTCGGATGCCCCTCGGCAAAGCCCGTTCCCCAAACGCCGCCCGTGCCGACGGCAAAGAGCGACTGCACGACCTGATACGACATGCCGTTCGGGTCTGCCCACGGATGCAGCCAGATGTCAAAGCGCACGCGCACATGTCCGAAACACGCATAGCTGAGCGTCGCCGCGAGCAAGATGAAGAGTCCCGCGAGCAGTACATAGGACTTGCGCCCCGTCCCCATATAGGTCATAATGACCGCCATCCCAAAGAAGAGCAGCGCGGAGCCGAGATCGCGCGCGATGACGAACATCAGCACGGAGAGCCCCCAAAGCGCAGCGAGGGGCGCGATAAAGCGCACGGGCGGCAGCCGGAGAAAGAACACGCGCCGCGCGGGCAGCGTCAGCACCGCAAGATGATCCGCGAGATATGCCGCAAGGAAGAAAATCAAGAGAATCTTCCCAAACTCCGACGGCTGCACGGAAAACGCGCCAAACGTCAGCCAGTTCCGATTGCCGCCGATGCTGACGCCGAAGAGCAGCGGCAAAATCAGCACGCCGGTCGTTAAAAGCCCGAGCACATAGGGATAGTCTAAGAGGCGGCGCCAATGCTTCCACGCAATTACCGTCGCGCCCCAGAGGAAAATGCCGACCGACGCCCAGCGCAGCTGTGCGATAAAGAGCTCCGGACGCAGGCGCGCGATCTCCGAGAGCCCTACGGCGAGCAGGACATACGCGATGCTGAGCGGTACCGGATCGAGATGCAGCCGTGCGGCGAGTGCGTACGACGCCGCGCCGAATGCGAAGAGGAGCGCGAGCCACGGCAGATAGGGCAGATCCCGTGCAGTGTCAAACGACCAATCGGGCACGCCCGCCCCTGCCTTTAGGAGCAGGATGCCGAGCGCAGACAGCAGGATGCCGAGCGGGGCAAGCCGTATTGCCGCGCTCATGACGGCTCATAGGAGAGCGCAATCGCCGTGATATTATCGCGCCCTCCCGCGGCAACGGCACGCTGCACCATACGCTGCGCGGCGTCCGCGATGCCGCCGGTGAGGATCGCCTGCAGCTCCTCGTCCTCCACCATATTCGTCAGCCCGTCCGTGGCGAGGAGGAATCGATCGCCCGCCGCCAACGGAAAAGCGTCGCCGTCCACTGCGATCTCAGAATCCACGCCGACGGCGCGCATGAGCAGATTTTTCCGCGGATGATGCTGTGCTTCGTCCTCGCTGATTTTGCCCTGCGCAACGAGTTCTTCCACATAGGAATGATCCCGCGACACCTGCCGCAACAGCCCCCTGCGCAGGAGGTAGAGACGACTGTCGCCGACGTGGGCATAGTACGCCATCCCCGCCCCCTCGTCGATGCGGAGCACCGTCGCGGTCGATCCCATCCCCTCATAGGCGGGATTTTCCCCCGCGGCACGGTGCACGCGCGCGTTCGCCTCCTGCACGGCGGCGACGAGCGCCGCCGCATCCCCTGCGCCGCAGTGCGCTAATTCCTCTACCGCCGCGACCACCATGCGGCTCGCCACCTCGCCCGCCGCGTGTCCGCCGAGACCGTCCGCCACGACGTATATGCCGTCAAAGACGCCGAAGCTGTCCTCGTTCGATGTTCGTACGCATCCGATGTCCGATGCGCCGGAAACCTCTATCATACCGTTACCTCTCAAACCGCAGAGAGACCGCCCCGATGCGGAGCACATCGCCCGCGTGCAGGTACGTCCGCCCCGTCAGTATGCCGTCGTTTAGATATGTGTGGTTGCGGCTGCCAAGATCCTCCGCCGCATATTGATTTTCCCGCCGATAGATCAGCACATGATGATGGGAGACAAATTGATCGGGGATCACGATGTCGTTGTCCGCGCTCCGCCCGATCGAGAGCTCCCGCCCGATGGGAAAGCTGCGCCCCGCAAGCCCCTCGCCCGAGAGTACGTGCAGTACCGCCGCCGCATGTGCAGCGCTCGCCCCCGCAGCGCACTCCTTTTCCGCCGCACGCAGGTCGGCGCGCGTGACGGCAAACATCCTGCGCGCGAGCCGGACGGTAAAACAGCCGAGCCAAAAGAGCATCCCGTATTCGAGCACGGCGCGCAGTCCCTTGAGCAGTACTGCCGTCTCCATCGTCAAAGCGCCTCGTACCGCAGCGTCGTCGCGCCGATCCGCACCTCGTCGCCGTCGCACAGGCGGTGCGCCGTGATGCGCATGCCGTTGACGAACGTGCCGTTGCGGCTCTTGGCGTCGCAGATCGTATGCCGGTGATGCTCGTAGGCGATCCACGCATGCATCCGGGATACATTCGTATCCGTCAGGATAAATTCGTTGCGCTCCATGCGCCCCATGTAGATTTTACGCTCGCTCAGCATTGAGGACGCCCCCGCATCGGGACCCGCCGTCACGGAGAGCGCGGCGAGGTCGTGTTCGGGCGGGAGGTTCAGGCAGCGCACCTCCGAGAGCGACGGACGCTCGAGGACGATGGTCTGCGCCTCCTCATCATAGGACGCTGCGCTGTCCCCCGCCGGAACATACTCCTGCTGTACGCGCGCGTCGAGCCGGTACGTGCCCGCGCGCAGCTCTTCGTCCAGTCCGAAACAGATGCTCAGTTTCCCGTCCATCGAGAGATCCGCATGAATGATATGTTTCTTGAGCGCGATGCCGAGCTCGTCGGCGATGCGGTGCGAGCACAGCCGCCGGTAATCCTCCGTCCCAAGCGTGAACACATACGCGTTGGGGAGCGGCGCGCCCCGGCGGCGCACCTCTTTCTCGAGCCCTTTGAGAAGCTCAACCGGCTCGAGTCGGCTGCTGAATTTACGGTTGAAGAATCCCTCGATGTGATCCCCCAAAAAAGATTCTACGCGTTCGATCATTGCGCAGTGTTCTCCTGTAAAACGAAATGCCTAATAAGTCTTTATCTTCGTTATCATACCATAAAACGCGGAAAATTTACAGTCCCGCTTCTAAAAGACGGTTGCGGAGCTGTCCGCACGCCGCCCGGATGTCCGTCCCCATTTCGCGCCGCAGCGTCGCCGTGATGTGCCGCTCCTCCAAGACGCGTTGGAATCTGCGGATCGCGTTGCTGCTCGGGCGATGGAGACTGCGCTCGGCGACGGGATTGATCGGGATGAGATTGACGCTCGCGAGCCGGTCGCGCAGGAGCGCGGCAAGCTGCTCCGCCTCACGCACGCCGTCGTTCACATCGCGGATCAGGATGTACTCGTAGGTGACGCGCCGCTTCGTCCGCGCCGCATAATGCCGGGCGGCGCGCAGGACGTCAGCGAGCGGATATCTGCGGTTGACGGGCATGATGCGCGAGCGCAGCTCGTCCGTCGGCGCGTGCAGGGAGATCGCGAGCGAAATGGGGATGCCCTCGTCCGCGAGTCGCTCGATGCCCGGCACGATGCCCGAGGTCGAGAGCGTCATGCCCCGATAGCCGAGCCCCAGAACATAGTCCTCATGCAGCAGGCGCAGTGCGCCGACAACGTTGTCGTAGTTTTCGAGCGGCTCGCCCGAGCCCATGACGACGATGGTATCGACGCGCGCCCCCTCTTGCCGGAGAAAATCAGCGATGCCGATCGCCTGCGCCGCGATCTCCCCGCGCGTCAGATTGCGCACGAGCCCGTGCAGTGTCGAGGCGCAGAACGCGCAGCCCATCGCGCAGCCCGCCTGCGTGGAGATGCAGACCGAGTTCCCGTACGGATGCCGCATGAGCACCGTCTCCGCCGTCTGCCCGTCGGCGAACGCATAGAGGAGCTTGATCGTCGCGCCGTCCGCAGAGTGCAGGCGGTTCACGACCGTCGGGCGCTCGATGGTAAAGTTTTCCGCAAGCTGCGCGCGCAGCGATTTCGGCAAGCTCGTTATCGCATCAAAAGAAACCGCCCCGCGCCGATAGATCCCCTCTGCGATCTGCGCGGCACGGAAGCGGGGTATGCCGAACGGCGCGAGCGCGGCGCGCAGCTCCTCCACCGTCATTCCAAAGATGTTCATAGCCGTTTCATACGGGCGATGAAGAACCCGTCCCCTCCGTCCTCCGTCGGGAAAATTTGCACCATGGCGTCCTCGGTCTGCTGCACTGGGAGGAACGCGCCCGCCCTTTCAAGAACAAATTCCGGATGCAGTTCCAAAAAACGCTGCACGACGCCCTCGTTCTCCGCCGTCTCCATCGTGCAGGTGCTGTAGACGAGCGCTCCACCCGGCCTTACCGCCGCCGCGGCGCCCGCTAGAATCTCCTGCTGGAGTTTCGGCAGGGCGCCGAGCTCCTCGGGCTTTCTCCGCCAGCGCGCGTCCGGCTTGCGCCGCAGTACGCCGAATCCGCTGCACGGCGCGTCGATGAGCACGCGATCCGCCGTCCCCGCACAGCGCGCGCCGATCTCCCGCGCGTCGAGCATCCATGTCTCGATGATGTCGATGCCGAGCCGCCGCGCATTGTTCTCGATGCGCGCGATCTTGCCCTCGTAGACGTCAAAGGCATAGATTTTGCCGCGATTCTCCATGCGCTGTGCGATGTGCGTCGTCTTGCCGCCGGGCGCGGCGCAGGCGTCGATCACAGTCATGCCGGGCGCGGCGCCGAGCACATGCGCGACGAGCATCGAGCTCTCGTCCTGCACCTGACAAAGCCCCTCGCGCAGCGGCGCAAGCGCGTCGAGCGTCCCGTGCGACGTCACCACGATGCCGTCGGGCACGGTCGCCGACGGGCGTGCCTGCGCCCCCGCCGCCGCGAGTTTTTCGAGCAGCCCCTCACGGTCGATGCGCAGCGTGTTCACGCGCAGAGAGAGCGGCGCGCGCTCGTTGTTGCAGCGGCAAAGCTCCTCCGCACGGTCATAGCCGTAGAGACTCACCCACCGGTTCACCATCCAAAACGGATGCTGCGCGCGCAGTGCGAGCAGGCGTGCACTGCGCCCCGCCGGGATCGCCGCGCGCTCCGGTTCTCTGACCGCTGTGCGCAGCACCGCATTGACAAACGAATCCGCCCCCCTCTTGCCGTGTTTTTTCGCGAGTTCCACGGCGGTGTTGCAGGCGGCGGATGCGGGTACTTTATCCATGAAGAAGATCTGATAGATTCCGAGTCGCAGGAGCTCGCGAATCTGCGGCTTGATGCGGGCTTTTCCGTCTCTCAGATACTTGGCAAGTATATAATCGAGCGTGTCCCCCGCTTTGACCGTGCCGTAGACGAGTTCCGTCAAAAACCGGCGGTCACGGTCGGGGAGCTTCGCCGCACGCATCGCACGGACGAGCGCGACGTTCGCGTACGCGCCGTCCACATGCACCTCCGTGAGCACCTGCATCGCGAGCTCCCGGACGGGATCGATTTTATCTGCGGCATAGCGGTTTTCTGTCATTCAGCCTTCCCCTTTATTTCTCCTTGACCGGCTCGATGATCTGCTCAAGCTGCGCGCGCACCTCCGCCATGTCGACGCTCGTATTGTAGCACGGTCCGTTCGGGCGGATGTTGAGCACGCCGACGGCGGGCAGCGGGTAGACGTCCTGAATCCCGCTCATGAGGTCGCGTTCACACGCGATGGCAAGCACCGCCTTCGGGCGCGTATTGTAGACCATCTGCCGCGCAAGCGTGCCGCCCGTCGCGATGAAGAAATGGAATCCCATCTCCTCCGCGAGCGCGACGAGATCGCCAACGTTGCAGCCGCCGCATCGCTTGCAGTTGTTCGGATCGCGCGTCACCTTGTGCGGGCAGCTCGCGAGCTGTAAACAGTGCGGCGTCACGACGAGCAGGCGGTTCGCGGGGACACGGATATGCATCCGGTGAAACAGCAGGTTGCTCACCGCGATGAACGACCCCTCCAAACGCCGCCGCTTGATGCCAAAGACGGCGCCGAGCCGCACGGCGGCGGGGAAAAGGAGGTTGATCAGCTCGTACGTCTGCCGCTTCATCCACGGCACATAAGGCAGTCCCGCGATCGCGAGCACCATGTTAAAGATCCCGAAAAACGAAATCAGCACGGCGATCGAAAGAAGCGCCCCGAGTCCCCACGGCAGCATCGGCTGAATCCGTGCGAGTCCCGGCACGCCGATGTACCATATGGCAAAGAGGAGCGCCGCCGTGAGCAGCGTCACGAGCGAGAGCATCCCGATGAAAAGCCTTTTTTTCGGACGGGACGGCAGCACGATCGTCTTTTTCACCCCGCGCGCCGCGCCGTTGACCGTTAATACCTGTTCACTCATATTCAAACCTTGTATTTATCTCAAAGCGATGCCCGCGCAGATACGCCGCCGCTTCTATCATCTTCTTTCCCGGCGCTTGCATCTCCGTCACCGCAACGTCCTCGTCCCCCGCCGCAACGATCAGTCCGCCCTTTGGATCGGCGGACACAATCGTGCCCGGAACGGCGGATGCGGGGCGTCCCGTCCCGTGGAGACGCCCGATCTTATAGACCGCGCCCGCGTGTGAGGTCACGGCATAGGGCACGGGATTCAGCCCGCGCACGAGCGCATCCAGCTGACGCGCGGGACGCGACCAGTCGATCTGCGCCGTCTCACGCGTGATGCGCGGCGCGTAGCAGCTCTCACCTGTCTGCGGCGTGCGAACGAGCCTGCCAGCGGCAAGCTGCTCCATCGTCTCGACGATGAGCGCGGCGCCCATTTCCATCAGTGCGTCATGGAGCGTCCCGTACGTCGTATCCGGCGTAATGGGAACCGCGCGGCGCAGGAGCATGTCGCCCGTGTCGAGCCCTGCGTCCATCTGCATCGTCGTGATACCGGAGACCGCATCGCCCGCCATCACTGCGTGTTGAATCGGCGCCGCCCCGCGCCAGCGCGGCAGGAGCGACGCGTGGACGTTGATGCAGCCGTGCGCGGGAATATCTAAGAGTTCCTGCGGGAGAATCTGACCGAATGCCGCGACGACGGCGACGTCGGGACGCAGGGCGCGCATCTCCTCGATGAACACCGCGTCGCGGGCGCGTACAGGTTGAAGTACGGGAATCCGGTTCTCGAGCGCCCACGCCTTGACGGGGGACGCAAGCACCTTTTTCCCGCGCCCGCGCGGACGGTCGGGCTGCGTCACGACGGCAACAACCTCTGTGAGATCGGGACGTGCGGCGAGCGCCGCCGCGATCGGCACGGCAAAATCCGGCGTTCCCATAAAGACGACGCGCATCGCACTCACCCCTTCTCTTCCTCTTTGTGCAGATTCACGGCGATGTCGATGAAGAGCCTGCCGTCGAGATGATCGCACTCGTGCTGAATACAGCGCGCGAGCAGTCCCTCGGCGGTCAGCGACCGCCGGCGGCTGCGCCGATCGGTGTACTCCACCGTCACGCGCGCCGCGCGCTCCACATCGCCGAACATCTTCGGCACGGAGAGACACCCCTCCGAGCCGACGACCGTGCCCTCACGCATCGTGATGACGGGGTTGATCAGCTCAAGCAGACCGTGCTCATCCTCCACATCGATCACCACCATGCGGATGGATTTGCCGATCTGCGGCGCGGCGAGACCAACCCCGTTTGCGGAGTACATCGTCTCCGCCATATCGTCGAGGAGCTGCCGGTGCCGCTTCGTCAGACGGTCGATCGGCTCCGCCACCTGCTTTAACACGGGATCTCCCGCTTTTTTAATCTCTAAAACAGCCATATATTTTCCCTTTATCTTTATGATTCGTCCAAATGCAGACCGTAGATCCGCACGGCGTTGTCGTAGAACACGGCGTTCCAATGCTCCTGCGGAATGAGTTCTTTCGTAAACGCGATGTAATCGCCGAGGTTCGCAAGCGGCCAGTCCGTCCCGAACATGAGGCGGTCGTACGCGCTGAGGTACGAGAGCCAACCCTTGAGCTGGTCGATGTAGAACCGACGGCGGCGGCAGAACTCTGCAAAATCCGGAATCTTCCCCTCGAGCATCCCCGAGAGATCCGCCGACACATTGAGGTTCTTCTCCATCACCGCGACGGCATCCGTGAAATACGGCTCGCCGAAATGGCACATGACAAAATTCACATCGCGGAACTTCGTCGCCGCCTCGTCAATGACGTTCGGATGCGCGTATTTGAGCAGCGCTTTCTCCGTCGCCGTCAGTCCCGTATGCACGGCGACGGGCTTCCCGTACTGCGCCGCGAGCTCGTACACGGGCGTCAGGTAGTCCTCGTAAATATAGAAATAATTGTAGCCCGGATAGAGCTTCACTCCGACGCAGCGGTCGCTTTGGAGGTGCCGCTCCAGTGCGGGCAGGAGCTTTTCGATGCGCGCGTGCGTCATCTCGGTCACGCCGTCGCCCGCAATCCCCACGCAGTAGTGCAGATAGTCCGGATAGTCAGGGTGCAGCTCCTCCACGGGCAGATTTCCCATGACGACGCCGTGCACGATCCCCTCGGCAGCAAAGTCTTGGCGCAGCCCCTCCGCCGTATTCTCGTGCCCTGCGGCACGCGCAATCTCGTCAAAATGCTCCCACATGGAAAAATGCAAATGTGCATCAATGATCTTCATATCGATCTCTTTTCTATGCAGTATCTATTTATGCTGTCCGTTTAGTTTACCACAGGCGTCAATAGTTTTCCGTAACGAAAGAGACATTCGAGGTCAAAGCAAATCCATCATGCGGTGCGTCTGCGGAATGACGCGCACATCCTTAACCTCTGCGAGCGCGATCTGCTGGAGCGCAAGGAGACGCGCGGGCGTCGGCGCCGTGCATCCGCCGTAGGGCGTCACGGGCTGAAGAATCAGCGGCACATCGGGCGCAGTATCGGCGACCATCCGCGCCGCCGTGCGCACCTCATCGTCCTCCGTCTCCGCCGCAACGACCACCTTCACATAGACGTCCTTCGTGCGCGCGATTTTTAGGAAGCGTGCGTGCGCGTCCCACACGGGATGCGAGAGGACGCCCGGGAGCTTGATGTCCATGCTGATGTACGACACGCAGTCAATGCAGTGCGCAAGTGCCTCGTACAGCGTGCCGTTCGTCTCCAGAAAAATCGGCAGCGGGATACGGGCACTGAGCGCACGAATGAACGGCACATGCAGGAGCGGCTCGCCGCCCGTCACGCTCAGCGAATGATGCGGCACGCCCCCCGCGACCTGCGCGGCGAGTGCGGCGACGGTCTCAATGGAGAGCGGATTTTCATAGGAATGCAGCTCGTGCGAACCTGCGGGCATCTCCACCACGCAGGTTGGATGCCGCCCGATCTCCTTCTCCGTATCGCAATATGTACAGTCGAGATTGCACCCCTCGAGGCGCACGAATACCTGCCGGCAGCCGACATATTTCCCCTCGCCCTGAATGGAGGAAAATATTTCAATGATATTCTCGCGCATATCAGTCCTTCGTATAGGTGACGGAGGACTTCGGCGACTCCCACACGGTCAGCGCCGCAAGCTCCGCGCCCGTCCCCGCGAGCTCCTCGCGCGCGGCAAGCCGCTCATAGATGATGCGCGCGAGGTTCTCCGCCGTTGGGTTCAGCCCCTCGCTGAACGGCGGGATATCGTTCAGATAGTAGTGATCGTAGTCGTCCAAGACGGCGGCAAGCGCCTTCTTTGCAATCTTAAAATCGATCAGCATTCCAAGCTCGTCGAGCTGCGTCCCGCGAAACGCCGCCTCGACCACCCAATTATGACCATGCAGGCGGTCGCATTTCCCCGGATAATCGACAACCCGGTGCGCCGCCTCAAAAGCGCCCTCAACGCGCAGTGTGTACATAAAGTCTCCTTTACTGAAAAGACTGCCGCATAGAAGCAGCAGCCATGTTTTATCTCTCTATGATTCCACGCATACAGACGCAGAATTTTTCGCAGTGATGAAGCTAAGCGCGAAAATCCCGCATCACATCGCCGCAGCCTAAGTGAAGCGCAAGTTTGGATGCAGAGCAAGGAACTAGAAAAATCCAAGCGAAGTCGTAGAAAAACTACTACGAGCGCAGGATTTTTCGCAGTGACACAGCTATGCGCCAAAATCCAGAACATAAAACCGTACAGTAAGTGACAGTCAAGCTTGGATGCATAGCTAGGCATGAGGAGAATGCGAGCGACGGCGTAGTAAAAAGCTACTCCTAGCGAAGCATTCTCCGAAATAACAACGCTAGGCGCCAAGATCGGCTGTCACGCCTCTAGGCGCGAAAATCCCGCGTCGCGTCCCCCACGACCTCATCCATACTCATCGCGCGTGTATGCTTGGTATGACTCCACTCGTGCTCGTTCCTGTGAATAAACCCGAGGAAGATGATCGGGATCCACGAGTAGATGAACACGGGATAGAGCAGGAGGTAGAACCACGCTTTGAGTTTGGCGCGGACTTTGATCAGGATGATCATCGGCAGGACGTACTGCCCGATCATGATGACGGTCATGAGCTGGGACGGGAGGAATTTATAAATGCTCGTATAAAAGGGCGGGAATGCAAGCTGCACATAGCTGATGATGATGAACAAGGTTGAGATCATGAGGAAGTGCGGCTGCAGGAGGTAGAGACACCCGTCCCAAATGCGGATGTCCCTGCGCCGCCATCCCTCGCGCAGCATGGTCGGAATGAATCGATGCGCGACGTCGAACTGCCCCTGCGCCCAGCGGCGGCGCTGGTTCCACGCTTGGCGGAACGTCAGCGGCTTCTCGTCGTAGACGATGGCGTCGTGCGCCCATGTGGTCTTGATGCCCTCGGCGAGGAGCTTCATGGTGAACTCCATGTCCTCGGTGAGACAGGTCGCGCGCCAGCCGTGGCGTTTCAGCACGTCGGTCGTGATGCACATGCCCGTGCCGCCGAGACACGCGGAGAGTCCGATGTTCGTCTTGGCAAGGTGGGAGATGTGGTCGATGACCCAGAACGCGATGGCAAACGTCCCCGCGACCCATGTGTCATACGGATTCTTCGCGTCGAGATAGCCCTGAATCACCTTGTCGCCCTTGAGGAGGCGGTTGTTCATCTCTTTGAGGAAGTTCGGGTGGACGAGGTTGTCCGCGTCAAATATGGCGACGGCGTCGTATTCCTTATCCATGGTGAAAAGGCGGTCGAACATCCACTCAAGGGCAAAGCCTTTGCTCTTCTTCGTCGGGTGCGTACGCTCACAGACGATCGCGCCGGCATCCGCCGAAATCTGCGCAGTCGCGTCGCTGCAGTTGTCCGCGATGACGTAGATATCGTAGAGTTCGTCGGGGTAGTCGAGCCGCTTTAGATTCTCGATGAGCTGTCCGATGACCGCTTCCTCGTTGTGCGCGGCGACGACGACGGCAAAGTTTTTTTCCGGTGTGAGGATCTTCTTCTCTTTGCGCCGCCACAGGCAGCAAAAGCCGATGAAGAAGAAGTACAGGGTAAAGAGCAGAATAAAAATCTGCACCGGTATCATGACGATATCGAAGGGATGTGCCGGCAGGAGCGGCGAGAGAGAGTGAATAATCTCAGTCATGCAGCTTCAGCCTTCCTTTTTCGGCATGACGGCGGCAATCGTGTGGTTGACGATGCCAAAGACCGCATAGGTTGCAAAGAGCGCGGCAAAGACGGCGGGCAGCGCCGCCGCGCTTCCAAGATAAATGATGCCCGCGAAAATGACGAGCGCCGCGAGCTTCGCGCCGAGGTAGATTTTTTCTCCGCCGCCCTTAAAATCGGGATAGTGAATATGACTGACCATGAGATAACCGACGACCGCGACGAAGATCGGCGCGGCGGCGCCGAACGCGCGCGGGTCGATGCCGAGCGAGAGGAGCAGCCACACGGTCATGCCGACGAGGTTGCCCCCCGCGGGAATCGCGAGCCCCATGAAATAGCCGTGCACGACCGCGGCATTGACGTTGAACCGCGTGAGCCGCCACATGCCGCAGATGGCAAAGAAGATCGTTGCGGCGACGCCAAGCGATCCATAGCTGTGCAGCACAAACGTCCACGCGAGCAGCGCGGGCGCGATGCCGAACGAGCCGAGGTCGCAGAGCGAGTCCATCTCCTTGCCGAACTCGCTTGAGACGCCGAAAAAGCGCGCTGTCCGCCCGTCCAGTCCATCCGCGATGAGCGCCAAAAAGATAAAGATTGCGCCCCAATCGAGATGTCCCTGCACGGTCGAGAGAATCGAACACATGCCAAAGACCAAATTCATCGCCGTACAGAGATTCGGCAGGAACCGTCTGTAATTCATTCGCCGTCAAGCCTCCCCAGAACGGTGATCCCGCCCTGTACTTTTTCGCCTTTCTCCACGAGCACCTTTGCCCGCACGGGCATGACCACCTCAAGACACGAACCGAACCGGATCATGCCGTAGATTTCACCCTGCTGCATCTTGTCGTCGAGCGTCACCCACGAGACGATGCGCCGCGCGAGGATGCCCGCGATCTGCTTCACCGTGACGCGCAGATCGCCGCGGTCGATGCCGATGAGATGATGCTCGTTCTCAAAGCCGACCTCGTCCTTATACGCGGGGCGGAATCGCCCGCAGTAATACCGCTGCAGTTTAATCTCGCCGTCGATCGGACTGCGGTTCACATGCACGTTGAACACGGACATGAAGATGACGATCTTGTTACACGGCTCGCCGACAAATTCATCCGCTGGGACGGGGCAAATCTCCGTGACCGTGCCGTCCGCAGGCGAGAGAATATGATCCCTGTGCTGCACGATCTCGCGTGCGGGACTGCGGAAAAAATATGCAAAGTAGCAGGCGAGTATCACAAACGGAACGGCTGCGTAGGGATGCGCAAATCCGCCGAGGATCGCCGCGAGCACGAGTGCCGCGCCAATGAACTTATAGCCCTCGCTGACAATGACCATGCGTCTGCGCCTCCTTTTATTCTCTCATATTATAATGGAAAGCCTATTCTTTGTCCACAAGTGCCGCCCTCATTTTCGCGCGGCGTGTACCTTCAGGACGAATTTCGGCAGGGCGAGCAGTCTGCCCGCACGCTTCGGCTGGAGCATTCCGCGGAAGAGCCATTCGAGCTTTGCCTTTTGCATCCAGCGCGGCGCGCGCTTCATGACGCCCGCCATAACGTCGAGTGTGCCGCCGACGCCGATGGCGACGGGAACGCCGAGCGCCGCGAGATGTTCGTGGATCCACTTCTCCTGTTTTGGCACGCCGAGGGCGACGAGCAGGAGGTCGGGGCGGGCGGTGCGAATATCTGAAATAATCGCATCATTCATGTCCGCCGAAAAGAAACCGTCGCGGACGCCGACGATCTTGATGCCGGGATATAGCTGCTCCGCCTTTGCCTTTGCCTTCTCCGCAACGCCCGGCGCAGCGCCGAAGAAATAGATGCGGCGGTGTGCGGCAGGCGCGCGGCGCAAGAGCTCCTGCACGAGGTCGTAGCCAGCGACGCGTTCTGGCATCGCGTGCCCGAGGTGGCGTGCCGCCCAGACTGTCCCCGCGCCGTCCGGTACGACGAGCGCCGCCGCGGCGAGAACGTCCCGCAGGGCGGCATCCTTCGTCGCGCGCATGATCATCTCCGCGTTCGCCGTCGCGACCGTCACCCCCGCGCGCGCATCCATATAGTACTCGACGGCGGCGACCGCCTCCGGCATCGTCACGGCGTCCACCGCAACGCCCAAAATATTCACACGCTCCGCCAATGGGCATTTCCTCCTCCCGTATCACGACCCGATGTCGTGAAAAGAGAGCGCCTTCATAGACGCTCTCCCCTATTTCCCGTTACTGCGCCGCGCCGTCCTGCTTCTTCTTCGGAACGGCGGTGCGGATGTAGAGCTCGCGGAGCTGCTTTTCGTCCACCGGCGAGGGTGCCTGACACATGACGTCCGACGCGCTCTGCGTCTTGGGGAACGGAATGACGTCGCGGATCGAACGGCGCTTTGCCATGAGCATCACGAGGCGGTCGAGCCCGAACGCGAGCCCGCCGTGCGGCGGCGTGCCGTATTCGAACGCGTTCATCATGAAGCCGAACTTCTCGCGCGCCTCCTCGGGGCTGAGCCCGAGCGTCTCAAAGACCTGCTCCTGCAAGTCGCTCCGATAGATACGCAGGCTGCCGCCGCCGATCTCGACGCCGTTGAGCACCATGTCGTACGCGTTTGCCTTAACCTTGCCGGGATCGGTTGCGAGCATGGGGATGTCCTCGTCGCGCGGCGCGGTGAAGGGATGATGCATCGCCTTGTATCGTTTTTCCTCCGCGCTGTATTCGAACATGGGGAAATCGACGACCCACAGGAAGGACAGCGCGTCCGGGTCGATAAGCCCGCGGCGGCGTCCCATTTCGAGACGGAGTTCGCCGAGCGCCTGCGCGACGACGGCGGGCTGATCCGCGACGACGAGCAGGAGGTCGCCCGTCTTTGCGCCGACGGCGTTCTTGATGGTCTCGAACGTCTCGTCCGCGTAGAACTTCTTAAACGGAGACTTGACACCCTCCTCCGTGTACTGAATCCACGCGAGCCCCTTTGCCCCGTAGTTCTGCACATAGGTCACGAGCCCGTCGAGCTCGCGGCGCGGGATATTGGCGTAGCCCTCGACGTTGATGACCTTGACGCGCCCGCCCGCTTCCATGACGGCGTTGAACACCTTGAACTCCGAGCCGCCGACGTACTCCGTGATGTCCCGGAGCTCCATGCCAAAGCGGAGATCGGGCTTGTCCGAGCCGAACCGCTCCATCGCCTCGTCCCACGACATGCGCGGCAGCGGCGTCTCGATGTGCGCGCCAAGCGTCTTTTCGAATACTTCTTTGACGAGCTCTTCCATCAGGGAGAGAATGGATTCCTGATCCATGAACGACATCTCGATATCGAGCTGGGTAAATTCGGGTTGACGATCCGCGCGCAGATCCTCGTCGCGGAAACAGCGCACGATCTGGAAGTATTTCTCAAATCCGGAGACCATGAGGAGCTGCTTAAAGATCTGCGGGGACTGCGGCAGTGCGTAGAACTCGCCCGCGTTGAGACGGCTCGGCACGAGGAAGTCGCGCGCGCCCTCGGGCGTGCTCTTGCAGAGCATCGGCGTCTCGATTTCGAGGAATCCGCTGCGGTCGAAGAAGTCGCGCATGATCTTTGCGACGCGGTGACGCAGCATGATGTTTGCCTGCATCTCGGGGCGGCGCAGGTCGAGGTAGCGGTAGCGCAGACGTATCATCTCGTCGACGTCGATGCCGTCCTGAATGTAGAACGGCGGCGTCTTTGCCTTGTTGAGAATGCGCAGCTCGCTCACGACGATCTCGACTTCGCCCGTCTCCATGTTTGGGTTCACCGTGTCCGCACTGCGCGCGCGCACGTTGCCGCGCACGGCAATGACGAACTCCGAGCGCAGTGCCTCGGCATCATGAAATGTGCCGCCCGCCATGACCGCCTCGTCAAAGACGATCTGCACGAGCCCCGAGCGGTCGCGCATGTCGACGAAAATCAGTCCGCCGTGGTCGCGGCGGCGCGATACCCAGCCGCACAGCGATACCTCGCCGCCGACGTGCTCCTTGCGCAGCGTGCCGCAGCCGTGTGTTCTCTTTAATCCCTGCATTGTTTCCATGTCAGCCCTTCACCTCAGAAATCAGTCGTTGTACCATATCTGCAAGAGGAATCGTCTCCTGCGCGCTCTCCGTCATATCGCGCAGCGCCGCCGTGCCGCTCCGCAGCTCATCCTCGCCGAGGATGACGGCATAGCGCGCGCCCGCCTTGTTCGCCTGCTTCATCTGCGCCTTCATGCTGCGCCCCGCATAGTCCATGAGTGCGCGCACGCCGCCGCGCCGCAGGTCGTGCAGCAGCGGGAATGCCGCCGCCCCCGCCGCAGCGCCGAGCGCGATGATGAATACGTCCGCCGCGGGCGGCTCCTCCGGGAGGAGATTCTGCTGCGTGAGGGCGAGCAGGACACGCTCCATCCCCGCCGCAAATCCGACGGCGGGCGTCGGACTCCCGCCAAGTTCCTCGACCAGTCCGTCATAGCGCCCGCCCCCCGCGACGGCGCTCTGCGCACCGAGCGGCGGATAGGCGATCTCGAACGCCGTCCGTGTGTAGTAGTCGAGCCCGCGCACGAGACGCGTGTCGAGCGTGTACGAGACGCCCGCCGCCGTCAGATACGACTGCACCGCATCAAAGTGCGCCGCACATTCGGCGCAGAGACAGTCCGTAATCGCGGGTGCGCCCGCCATGAACGGCTGCGCTGCGTCCGCCTTGCAGTCGAGGATGCGCAGAGGGCTGCGCGTATAGCGGTCTTGGCAGTCGTGACAAAGTTCTCCGAGATATTCTTTGAAATATGCCTGTAATCGCTCGCGGTACGCGGGGCGGCATTTCGGACAGCCGACCGCGTTCAGCTTCAGCGTCAGCCCCTCTAGCCCGAGTTCTTCGAGAAAGTCCAGCGCGAGCAGGATGATCTCGGCATCCACCGCGGGGCTCTCCTCACCGACCGCCTCGACGCCGAACTGGTGAAATTCGCGCATCCGCCCAGCCTGCGGGCGGTCATAGCGGAACATTGATCCGATGTAGAAGAGTTTTTGGAGTCCTCCGTCCGCATAGAATTTGTGCTCGAGATAGGCGCGGATCGCCGCAGCGGTGTTCTCGGGGCGCAGCGTGAGACTGCGGTCGCCGCGGTCGGTAAAGGTATACATCTCCTTGTCGACGACGTCCGTCCCGTCGCCGATGCCGCGCTGAAAAAGCTCCGTATGCTCAAAGTGCGGCGTGCGGATCTCCTTGTATCCGTACCGATCGCAGAGTCCGCGAATCACGCGTTCCACATGCGTCCACGCGCCGACTTCCCCGGGCAGTATATCCTTTGTCCCCCGCGGCGCTTTCGTCAGCATCTAGGTTCCTCCTCATACTCGTCGCGCAGGAGGGCGCGGCGCTTTTCAATATAAATGTCGATGTCCCGCAGATATGTCGTCAAATCCTTGGCATTGAATACCGAGCGCATCCTGTCGCCGCGCACGCCGATGACCTTCGTCGTCGCCGCGCCGCCGATGCCGATGATGGTCTGCTGTTCCTCCATGATCTGAACGTTGTACATGCTCTCCGCACCGGGGCGCGCGTAGCCGACGTTCTCAAGGTCGCCGCTCATATATCCCTGCCGATAGAGATAGTACGGGCGGTATCCCGCACGGCGCACGGCATCTGTCGCGGCAGCGCTCATGCGCATCGTCTCCTCGCCGGAGGGGAGCGCGACATGCGTCTCCTCCATCATGCGGCGCAGCTGCGAGCCGCGCTTAATTGCAAGCGCGTGGAGCGTGATGTCGTCGGGGGCGAGCGCCGTCACCTGCGCCATCGTGGAGACGACGTCCTCCGCCGTCTCTCCCGGCAGTCCCAGGATGACGTCCATGTTGATATGCACCTCGTATGCCGCGCGCAGATCATGCAGCATACGAACGACCTCCTCGGGCGTATGCCGCCGCCCGATGCGGCGCAGTGTGCGCTCCTGCATGGACTGTGGGTTCACGCTGACGCGCGTCACGCAATGTTTCTTCATGCAGGAAATCTTCTCCGCGCTCATACTGTCGGGACGCCCCGCCTCGACCGTGAACTCCACGATCGAAGATCCATAAAAGGCATTATATACCATTTCGAGCATTTCGGCAAAAAAATCGTTCGGCAGGCTCGTCGGCGTCCCCCCGCCGACGTAGATGTTCTGCACGGTGAGCCCGAGTGCGGCGACGTCCGCGGCGGCGGCGGCGATGTCGCGCGCGAGCACACGCATAAAGCCGCGCAGCTTCTCCTCGCCCGGCAGGATATTCGCTGGGAACGAGCAGTAGAGACAGCGCGTGATGCAGAACGGAATGCCGACATAGACGCTCACCGTCCGCGCGTCCGTCTGCGCGAGCAGCGGCTGCTGACGCACGGCGACCTCCGTGATGAGCTGCGCTTTCTCCAAGCTGCAAAAATAATCGTCTTGCAGCCTTTGAACGACCGCTGCGGCAGTCGTTCCGCCGCGCATCCACCGATGTACGATCTTGGTCGGACGTACCCCATGCAAAATACCCCATGGAGCATGGGGCATTTGAAAGCATTCTCTGACAAATTGATAAAAGTTCCGTTTGATTGCGCGGTGCACGGCGGCGCGCACCTGCTCGTCCGCGCTGCCCCGCGACGTATACGAATGCGTCTCACTCGTACCGTCCGCATAAAAGAGCAGAACATCGGTCGTCACGACGGGCGGCTGCACCCGCCGTTCCCGGTTCACCACCGACAGCTGCGCGTAGTCCGCCGTCCCCGCCGCGCCCACAATCTCGATGTGAAAAAGTGTCAGCACCTCGCGGATGATTTTACGGACGACTTCGGCGCGGCTGTTTACGGTCAGTGTCCTTACTCTCACGCCTTGCTCTTCTTCTCCCGGCACTTGCCGCAGATGCCGAAGAACTTCGCCTGATGATTCTCGACCTTAAAGCCCGTCTTTTTGAAAATATCCTCCTCGAGATGCTCGAGCATATCCTCTTCGAACTCCGTGATTTCCTTGCACTCCGTACAGATGAGATGATGATGAAAATGCTGGTTCGGATCGACAGGATTCAGCTCGTATGAATACGATCCCTTGTTGCGTTTGTCAAATTCCTTGCCAAATTCAATTTTTTGAAGAATCCCGAGTGATACCAGGATCTCAAGGCTGCGATATACCGTCGCAAGCCCGATCTCGGATTCCGTGCCGCGCAGAAGGTCATAAATCTTCTCCGCGCTCAAATGCTCGCCCGGATGATCGAGGATGACCTGCAGCACGATCTGGCGCTGCGGCGTCATCTTACGCTGCGTTGCCTGCAGTCGTTTTTTGAGATCCTCCATGGTATAAGTATCTGCCATATTCTTTCCCCTCCATGTCCCGGTGACACTATGGCGCTCCTAACATATAATCACAATCATTGAGAATAGTATAGCACAGACGCGACACTTTTGCTATAGTGTTCATTCATTCATGAAGAATATTTTACAGAAATGTTCACTTTGCGATACGCCGCAAGGTTTCCATGATGAGCTTGGCCTCAGGAACGATCGCCGCGACCTCGATGCGCTCGTTTGGCGTGTGAATATCGTGCGCCGTAACACCGATGGACACCATGTCGAGCGCAGGATTCTTCGCCGCGTGCCAACTCGTCTCGAGCCCCGCATGGATGCTCTCGATCGTCATTGCCTTGCCGCCGTTCTGATCGGCATAGACCGCGCCCATAATTTTTGCGAGCTCGCTCTCTGCGTTCTCACGCCACGCAGGAGACTGTGTGCCAATGACGAGGTTAAAGCCCGTGAGCTCCGACACAGCGCGCGCTGTCATAATAATTTCGGACAGCTGCTCGTTGACCGAGGAGCGTGGGAAATACGCGACGCGCACCTCGTATTCGTCCATCTCGACGAGTCCGAGGTTCGCCGAGGTCTCAACCAGCCCGGGGTGCAGGCGCGACATCTCATAGACCCCTGTGCGCAGGACGGTAAGCAGTGCGAGCAGGTCGTGCATCTCCTGTCCACCAATCGCTTTTCCTGCGTTCTGCACAGGCGTCAAGGCAAATTTCATGCTGGGATCGGCAGCGCCATAGATGCTGTGGAACCGCTTTTCTTCCTCCACGAGAATATCGACCAGTTCCCGTTCATTCATCGCCGTATAGATAACTGCATATGATGTCGAGGGGATCGCATTGCGCGCAACACCGCCATGGAAATCCGCAAGAGTGATGCGCCCTTGTTCATGGATGTGGCACAGGGCAAGCGCGAGCGTGCGTATCGCGTTGCCCCGTCCCGCACCGATGCGCTCGCCCGAATGCCCGCCAAGCAGTCCCTGCACCTCGATGCGGTACGCCGTCCCGGCCTCCTCATGCCGTGTGAGGCTGCGCGCATAGTCGAGGTTGACGCTGCCCGCACTGCCGACGGTCATGATGTGATAGTCCTCGGAGTCGCAGTTGATGAGGTACTTCGCATCAGCAAGATGCGCCGCGTCCAGTTTCTGCGCCCCCGTCATGCCGACTTCCTCGTCAACGGTGACGATCGCGCGGAGCGGTCCGTGCTCCTCTGCATATTGAAAGGCAGCGATAATCTCCGCGACGCCGATACCGTCATCACCGCCGAGACTCGTTCCCTCCGCACGGATAAACTCCTCCGTCCGCACCATTTTGATGGGATCGTGGACGGGATCATACAAAACGCCGGGTGCGGCGACACAGACCATATCCATGTGCCCCTGCAGGATCGTCAGCGGCGCATGTTCCTTCCCTGGCGTCGCCGGCAGATCGGCGACGATATTATTGTGCGCATCCTGCGTGACCGCACATCCGAGATCGCCGAACCGTTTCTTCAAATAATCACTGACGGCGCGCTCATGTCCCGAAGGGCGCGGAATATGCGTCAGTGCCTCAAATTCTGCGATCACGGCTTCCATTAGTTTCTGATCATCCATCATAGCTCTCCTCCCCGCCCTTTGGGCGATTTAATAACATAATGCAAAAAGGCGGCATACATATTTGTATGCCCGCCTCCATTCATGCTAAAAAACTATTTTTTTGCCTCATCGACGGCTTTTTCGACCGCTTCCTTGAACTGATCGTAACTGATGGTCGCACCCGCGACGGCATCCACCTTCGAAAGATCTTTTTTCGATTCGAGCTGGCTTGCGTAGGAACCGATTGCCTTATAGGCGTTTTGTGCCTTCTTCTGCGCGCCCGGTTCCTTGCCCTCGCCGTAGTGCTCATCCTTCACATTGCCGTTCTTATCGATGCCGGTATGAACAACCTTCGTGATTGCGCCGTCTTTAATGGTCAGCTCGACGTGGGAGTGACCGACCTTCGCTTCGGAACTGTCCGCCGAGAACGTGCCGTCCTTAACGCCCGTCATATCGAGTGCGGCTTCCTGGGGTGCTTCTTTTCCGGCATCCTTCTGTGCTGATTTATCATCGCCGCAGCCGGCTGCGACGAGCCCCGCACTCAAGAGAAATGCTATACCCAATGTCAACTTCTTTTTCATCATCTCACGCCGTCCTTTCACGCATATGACCATGCTCGATGATAACGCAGCGCTGCGCCTCCTCGCCGACCTCAGCGGAGTGCGTAACGGTCAGAATCGTATGCCCCTCGTCATGCAGCTCGTGGAAAATTTTCATGACGAGTTTCTGATTCTGTTCGTCAAGGTTGCCCGTCGGCTCGTCCGCGAGAATGAGGACGGGGTAGTTGATCAGCGCACGTGCAATGCAGACACGCTGCTGCTCGCCGCCCGAGAGCTGGCTCGGCAGATGGCTCGCACGGTCGGCAAGTCCGACGCGCTCGAGTGCCGCCATCGCCTCGTCGCGATCGGGCATACTATGATAATACTGCGCAACCATGATATTTTCAACCGCCGTAAGGTAGGGAATCATATGAAATTGCTGAAAAACGATGCCGATCTTATCGCGGCGATAGCGCGTGAGTTCCTCGGGGCTCGCGTCCGTCAGCACCTCGCCGTCGAGGATCACCTCGCCGCTCGTCGCGCTGTCCATGCAGCCGATGATGTTCATCAGCGTAGACTTTCCTGAGCCGGAAGGGCCCATGACGGCAAGCCATTCGCCCTTTTCGACCTTCAGATTGACATCCTCGAGCGCGAGGAATTTTTCATTGTAGGCCTTTGATACATGCCTTAGTTCAAGCAGACTCATTATTTCCTCCTCCAACTCATTCGCCGCGCAGGATGATCGCGGGATCCACATTCGTCGCAATACGTACGGGCAGGAGCGACGCCACGCCCGTGACGAAGATGGACATGATCAATGCCACGACAACAATCGTTGCCGAAAACTCGATGCCGCGCCCGAATACATTTACACTGACGCTCTCGGCGAAGAGGTACCCAAATCCCGAGCCGAGCACGCCGCCGAGCGCGCCGAGGAGACATCCCTCGCCGAAGAACTCCGCCACGATATGACGGTTGTCTGCGCCGAGCGCCTTTTTAAGGCCGATCTCTTTGCGCCGCTCCGTGACGATTGCCATCATCGTGGTCGACACGCAGATGAGCGTCAGCACGAGCACAACGATCGTCACGATGAGTACGAGCGCTTGGAGCTTTCCGAGCACTGTGTCCTGCGACTGCGCGATCTGCTTGACAAGCTGCGGTTCGGCGCCCGGCACGTCGGCGCGAATCTTTGCCTCGGCGCGTGCGAGATCCTCCTGCCCCGCGACGACGGAGACCTGCGCGAGGCTGATCTCATCGGGACGATTCTTAATGCTCTGCAGTTCTCCCAGCGGGACAAAAACGAAGTTCTCCTCGTTGCCGCCCGTGCGGACGATGCCGGAGACGCGGTAATCGCTCACAATCGTCCCCTCGCCGCCCGATACCGTCACGGTATCGCCGGGCGAGACACGCAGTTTCTGTGCGAACTCCGCGCCGAGCAAAATATCCTTTTCTCCCGGCGCCGGCCAGTCACCGCGAATCTGCCAATAGGGGCTGACCTCCTGCAGAACGGCAAAATCCGTGCCGCCCGCCATCACCGTCTGATGATTGACGAGAAGCGTATCATAGAGGAACGGTGTAATACCGACGATCTCATAGTCCGAGAGGGTCTTTCGGACATTTGCAATCGTATCTTCATGGATCACCGGCTGATCTCCGCCCGGCAGGATGAGCATATTCGCGCCGTACGCGCGGAACGCACGTCCCATCTGCTCCGGTACTTCTTTGTATACCGTAATCATGCCCGAGATGATCGTCGCTCCGATCGCGACGGCGAGCAGGGCAATTGCCATGCGTGCCTTGCGCCGCAGGAGGGAGTTGGCGATCATGATAAAAAACATCTTATAGCGATTCATTGTATATCACCTGCCATGTAGAACCTCTGCGGGATGAAGTGAGAGCAGCATACGGATCGCCGGCACGCTGCCGATGATGAGCACGAGCGACATCAGGACGGCGATGAGCGGCACAACATACGGATTCACGGCAATGCCGGAGCCGAACACCGTCTCGCCGATGAGCTGTGCAAAGCCCAGCCCCACGAAGTAGCCGAATACACCCCCGATGATACCCGCGATGAAGATCTCTGCGAGCACGGAAAGTACGACGGCAATATTCGTTGCCCCGAGCGCCTTGAGGAGTCCCAGCTCACGGCTGCGCTCCATGATGTTCGCGCTGATGAGGTTGCTGACACCGAGACTCGATGAGAGCAGTGAGAGTACGGTGATGAGGAGCATAAGGAGCTGCGTCTTGTCGAGGATCTTGCCCTCGGACTCCGCGATCTGGCGCACGGGATGCGCCGCCGCATTCTGCATGACCTCCTCGATCTGATAGGCAATCGAGCCGACATAGGAGGTGCAGTACCAGATATCGTATTCCGCCTGCGAGAGCGACTTCGGATTTTCCGCCGCCTTGCGCGCAAGATCATTCTCCGGCGTCGTCATCGCGCTGACCTCGACCTGGTCGATCTTGCCCTCCGCATGGGCAAGGCTCTGTGCGAGACTGAGCGCACCGACAATTTGATTCTCCTCGTTGCCGCCGCCCGAGACGACGCCCATGACGCGGAGCGTTCCCTCCGTGCCGTCCTCTTTCGTATAGGACAGCGTACTGCCCGCCGATACGCCGAGTTTCTGCGCGAGCTTTGCGCCGACGAGCACTTCGTCCTGCTGTGCGTCGTCCGCCCAGTCGCCGTCTATATGCCACCACGACTTCATGAATTTCACGCCCGTCGTGTAGGTCTCGTCCGTCGGCAGGGTGAGCGTGTGCTCGAACCATGTGCCGAAGAGCTGTTCCCTCTCCCCGTCCGCAAGCGTGATGCTCGTCGTCAGGGACGGCGCAAAGGCAACGATGTTGTTTGTCCAAAAGATGGTCTTGATATTGCCGAGATCTTCTTCCTCAAGGTATTCGCGATGCGTGCTTGTCGTCGTCTCCACACCGTAGAGATCCTTGAGCACCATCGAGTTGCGCGGCGTCACCATGATGTTCGCGCCGAACGCCTTCAATTCTTGGTTCACCTTCTCGCCGATGTCAAACATGACGTTCAGCATGGCGGTTGCGAGCGAGACACCGAGCGCAACCGTCAGTGCGATGAGGATAAACCTCCCGCGCTGGCGGATCAGCGCTCCTTTTACCATTTGCCAAAACATGGCTTACCTCCTCTCATGCCGCCCCATCAGCGGAAGTGAACACGCGCAGCCTCAAGTGCATCCGCCTGAATCTGCACTTCGCCGCTTGCCACACGATAATCCACGGGAATCGGGTTGCATCCGCCGGGCAGTCCAATCGTCGCCTTGTTCATAACTACATCGCAGAGCCGGCAGACGATCTGACCGTCACGTTCCAAATAACCCGTCGGGCCGCAGATCTCGCACGCGTCAAGTCCGACGCCAAAGGCAGAGCCGCCCTTTTGCACGATGATAACGCGCACCTCCGTCCCGTCCGAGGCACGGAACGCAAAGCGGTGGAGATGTCCGTCCGAGACCTCCTCGAGGGGAATGTGCACCACACCGTCCTCTGCCTTCACGGCGACCGCGGGGACGAGCGCTTCCTTCTTATTCGCGTACCAGCCGCCGACGCTTGAGACCAGCACCGTCACAAACAGCATGGCGAGGAGCCCCGAACCCCAGCGTTTCCGACGAATGGAACGCGAAAGAATCTGACGGTACTGCGCCGGATTCGCCCAGTCCGGACGCTCCGGACGCGGCTGTAAAAAGAGCGTGATGGGAACGAGGATCGACACGAAGTAGATCGCATAGATCACTTTATTCTGATTGTCGATGAACGGCGCCATAAAAGAGATGAGACTCTCGGCGCCAAACACTTGACGCGCCATCATGACCGTCATGACAAAGATGATCTGTTGAATCGCGGTCGCTATGATCTGTACGGTGAATACGAACACCAATCGTCCATGATTGAGCGCCGCTGCCGCTTTATAGGCAAGATAGCCCGAGAGGAAGCCGAGAAAAATGCCCCCGACAAAACCGAGCATCTTGATGAAAAAGTTCAATGTCACATAGTCGCCCATCGCAACCTGCACGATGGCGACGGGGATCAGCCATAGTTCGAGTCCGTGATAGAGGAAGAGTCCAAGTGTCAGCGCCCCCGTGCCGATGCGAAAAATGCGCTCCTCTCCGCCCGTCCATGTCCTGTGGATGCTGCGCAGGAGAATCGTGCAGAGCACGATCGCACCGACGAGATCAACAGTGATCGCCATACTCTCAAAGATCTCGCGGTTCACCGCCGAGCGCGTGCCGACGCGCACCGCCGTCATGAATACCGAGAGGAAAAAGCCCCATTTGAGAACGCGTGTAAATGTGCGGCGAATACTTTGATCGGGCAGAGGCAAAATGATTGCAAGCAAAATGCCGAGCGGCACGGCGAGTTTCACACTCTCTTCCAGTGCCGGTACCAATTGTTGTAAAAATGCCTGTAACATTAGAATTTCCCTTTCCTATTAGAAAAGCCGCCGTCCCGGTCGGGCGGCAGCCGTTCTAATACCGGCAGGAACACGGCGGACACGATATCATCGTGCCGCCGCTGCCATCATGTGTGCGCTGGAAATTACCACTTACGCGGAACGTAGTTGAACACCCAGCTCATCTTGACCGGCTCGGTCCAGAAGTGACCCGGAACGCCCGTCTCAGGATCCGTGTGGAGCATGTAGTTTTGACGTGCGGGGCTGTCGATCGAAAACTCGCAGTCATAGGTTCCCGCGCCGAGCATCTTGACGTTCGCACCGTAGTGCGGGCCGTCGTCCGCGCTCATCGGCATGAATACGCCCTCAAGGCTCTCACCCGTCTCGCGTTTCGTGAACTTGTAGTGCACCGTCAGATACGGAATCCACTCGCCGACGCCGAAGCCGCACTCATTGCCTTCGGTCGCATGGATATCCGTCTCGATGTGGATATCCGCCTGATCTGCGGGAAGGCTCATTCCTGCGGGCTCCATCGTGACCGGCTGGAAGTAAACGAGCGCAACCTTGAAGTGGTTCGTCGTGTCCTCAAGCTCGTCGCCGATCGGGAATTCCTCAAACGCAGCTTCACTGACGCTCGCATTGATCGCAAAGGTCGAGAACGCAATCGCGCCGACGGCAAGAGCCTTCTTGAGCATACTGAGACCGGATTTCTTCATGGGTAAATCCTCCTTAAAGAAAATAACTTCTTTCCTCTCTATCGAGGAAAAACGACTTACGCCGCTGCTGTTGCAGAGCGTTTTTTATATGATACCACCGCCACAGCGATAATGACAAGCAAAATCTGCGGAATGATGGTTTCATAGGTGGGGTAAAGGCCAAGCACATCGATGCTTGGAATGGGGACCGCCTCGATGACCGATGTCGAGACGACATCCGCCTCCTGCAGCGCCTTGACGCCGCCGCCGAGGAACGTAACGGCAAGGACGAACATGAAGATGCTCGTGACCTTGAAGAACGGCCCGATGGGAATGCGCAGCGCGCCCCGCTGCATGAGGAAGAACATAATGGCAAGCACGGCGCATGCTGCGACAAAGCCTGCCCAGATCATATCGATATCGCCCGCCGCGTTGTTAAAGAGCGCCTGATAGAAGAGAATGACCTCCGCGCCCTCGCGGTACACGGCGAGGAACGCGGCAAAGCCGAGTGCGCGCGCCTTTCCCGTCGAGAGACTGAGCTTCACCTTGCTCTCGATGTATTTCTTCCACGCATTCGCATTGGACTTGCCGCCCATCCATGCCGACGTCCCGAGAAGGACACAGACGGCAAAGAGCGCGGTAAATCCTTCGATCGCTTCGCGGCTCGCGCCCGTCGCATTCGCATCGAGCACGGAGTTGAAGAGATAGGCGCTGATGAAGCTCATCACAATACCCGCAATCGCCCAGTTGTAGACGGCGGAGAGTTCCTTCTCATGCCCCGCACGTCCAAGATAGGCGATGATGCCGAGCAGGACGAGCATCGCCTCAATGCCCTCGCGCAGCAGAATGACGAATGCCTGGAGGAACATCGCCCAGCCGCCCGACTGGACGCCGGAGTTCTCGAGCGTTGTGACCTCCACTTGGATCATGTCGAGGAGCTTATCCCCCTCGGCCTTCACCTCATCCTGCGTCGCCCCCGCACGGATCACCTTTTTCAGCGTGTAGAACTGATACTCCGTGAGGTTGGCACTCTTGGACGAGATGCCGCTGCGCACGGCGCTCTCAAGGCCGTCCTTCTCATAGATGCCGTAATAGATGTCGTTGACGGCGTTCTTCGCCCCCTCGGCATCACCGGACTGATAGATCGTGTAGACATTATCCAGCTCGGTGCTGATGTGGTCGTGAATCTGCTGCCATGTCTGCGCCGCATCTGCGGGCGCCGTCGGCAAAAGCATGAAGAGCGCCGCTAATAAGATCAAGATTTTTTTCATGATTGCGTGATCAACCTTCTTTCCTGCTTACGATTCACTCGGCGGATCGGGCAGATACCCGAAGTATATGACGCAGGCGGTCCCGCTTGCTACAGCCTTGCCTTCCGCGTCGTGCGCGGGGGAAAACTTCCATTTCTTTTGCACAAGCTCCGCGGCCGCCGTATCGTATTCCTCATTCCCTGATGAGACGAGGATTTTTGTCTCCTGCACTTTCCCCTTATCATCAAGTTTTGCAGAAATAACCGTCTGTGTTTTCACATCCGGATAGTTCTTGACCTTCGGCTGTACCTGTTTTACTGCTTCGGCAAGTTTTATCTGCGTTTCTTCTCCCTTGGAGAAGGAAAACATCTGACGGACATAACAGGGAACGGGCTGTCCCGCGGCATCAAGTGCAGGAGAGAACGTGACGCTCCCGGCATGAAAATACGCGAGCATGTAGGCGTCGAGAAGCGGGTACCCTGAAGATTGAATAATCTGTGCGGATGCGACCTTTCCCTCTGCGTCGACGTACATATTCAGATGGACGCGCCCTTCGATGCCTAAGTTATAGAGCGGTGCCCTCTGAACGACTTGGGGCGGCTGCACGGGTCTATGTTCTTCCACTGCGGCATCTGCCTGCGGCATCAAAGCCCCCATACCGAGGAGTATGATAATTGCCGCCAAAATCATAGAGGTTTTTTTCATGATTGAGAGACGAACCTTCTTTCTTAAAATACCGCCTCACTCGATTAGCCGGGACGATATCCGAAGTATATGACGCAGGAAGTCGTACGCATAACAGCTTTTTTCTTTCTACGTGCCGGTGGGAACTTCCAACCAGTTTTTACAATTTCGGCGGCTGTCACATCGTATAACTCGCTGCCCGAGGAACTAATTACTTTAGTCTCCAGAACATTTCCCTCTGCATCGAGTGAAATTTCCAATGCCGTCTGTGTCTTAACATCCGGATAGTCTTCTAATTTCGGCTGCGGATTTCTGATAGGGTTTGCCAAGAGCGCGGAAGGAGTATCCTTAAAATTGATAACAATCGGCCGATTTACTTTAAAAGGGACCGACATCCCGTTGGCATCGACCTGTGTCGGATATTGAATATCTTCATCCTGTAGAAATTCTAGCGCATACGCATCGACAGGAGGGATGCCCGAGCTCATTGCTATCTGCATGGTCCCTACTTTTCCTTCTGCGGTAACGAAGACACACACCACGACACGCGCTTTTATATCGTGAGCATCATGTAATGGAATCTCCGCTCGCGCACATTCTGTCAGTTGTGCAGAGAGTATCGAAAGCCCTATGCCGAAGAGAACGGCAAACACAATCAATCCATATCGTTTCATTGCATAATATTCTCACGAGACACATCAGTGCATCTGGCGCTTCACCGGTACGTTGAACGCCAGTGTGCACATGATATTGGATTCCATCGGCTCACCCTTCGTGTCCGTTGCTGGCTGGAATTTCCACTTCGACTGCACAAGGCTGCGTGCAAAATTATCATAGATGTCATTGCCCGACGAGACCTTAATCTTCGTCGACATGACCGTTCCGTCCTTGCCGACATGTGCAGATACAGTGATGCGGCCTTTATAGGAAAGCCCGCCTTTCGGCGGCTGAACCGCAAGTAATATCTTGCCCGGCTGGCCCATCTGCTGCCCGTTATTTGAAGAATGAAGGGTATTGTCTTTGGGCTCATCCGTCATATTCTCCGCTTCTTTGAGGAGCTCCGTTGTGGCCTCCTCCGGGAGCTCCGCCTCAACGACGGCGGGTTCCTCCTCCACCTGCTCTTCGGCAGGCGGCGGAGGCGGGGGCGGCGGTTCGGGCTGCTGCTCCTGCTGCTCTTCCTGCGGATCGCCGGGAGCTTCTGCAATATCGACCCACTCCATCGGATCTTCCTGCGGCGGCGGTTCTATCATCTTGAACACCATCGGGATGAGGAGCATGAGCACGAGCCATACGACGAGATGGAAGAAGAATGCGAGAACAAAGGCGAGCCGCCAATGTGTCCGGTAGTGCACTCAGACCCCTCCCGTCTCCGTTGCGATGGACACATGGCGCGTCCCCGCTTCCTTGAGAACATCGAACACGGAGACAACGTATTGATAGTCCGTTTTCTTGTCTCCACGCACGACAAAAACCGTATCGGGGTCCGTCTCGAGCTGCGTCTTCACCCGTGCCGAAAGCTCGCGCGTCGGCTCATCGTCACGATCGAAGAGAATTTTGCCGTCCTCCGTGACCGTGATCGAGATGATGTGCGGACGCGTATCCTGCTGCGCGGTCGCCGCCTGCGGCAGATTGACCTGCACCGTGCTCGCATTCACCATATACATCGTACTGAGCATGAAGAACACGAGCAGGAAGAGCATGATATCGATCATCGGAATAATCATGACGAGCGGCTCGCGCACCTCATGAAAATTACGACGCATGACGATTGCCTCCGTCCACGACCGCGAATCCGGCCTGCAATGTATTCATCGTCTTTTCGAGCAGGGTCAGCATCACATCCATACGCTGTGCAAAATACGTGTGCACAACGAGCGAGAAGATCGCGACCAACAGTCCCGTTGCCGTTGCAATCAGAGCCTCGCCAATGCCGCCCGTAATCGCCATCGGCTGACCTGCCTGCAATTAAAAATACTGAATGACTCGATCATGCCGGAGATCGTTCCAAGCAGCCCCATCAGCGGTGCCATCGTAACGATCATCGAGAGATAGTTGAGCCGCGCGCGCAGGAGCATTGCTGCCTCACCGTATGCCGCATCGAGTGCCATCGGCACATCTTCCCCTGCCGCGCGCGCATCAAGCGCCGTCCGAACAAGGTACGCTACCATATTGTCCTGCCCCTCTGCGGCAGGGGCAAGCTCATTCACCTTTCTGCCGCGCAGCGATTTTGAAACCTCAGCCTCCAGCGCGCGCGCTCCCTGCGACGCACGCCGATAAAGCATAAAGCGGTCAATCGCAATCGCCGCCACCGTGAGCGAGCACAGGAGCAGCAGATACATCATCGGTCCGCCTTTTTCAAAGAGTTCCGCACTGGTCAAAAAGAACACCTTCCTTACACAATATCCCCATGTCCCCTATAGGTTTGGCAATAAATAAAATAGACTGCCGCATCAGAATCAGATTTAAGTATAGCCCCGTAGAGACTGATTGTCAATACAGGTTTTAATGAAGAACTTATAGATGAAGTTCATTCATGTATTTTACCGATAGGATTCTACCAGTTTTTGAAATTGCGGCAAGGAACGCCGAATCATATCCGTGCTCACACAATACGCCGCGCGGAAATATCCGGGACAGCCGAAATCTGCCCCCGGTACAAGCAGAAGATCATAGGATTTTGCGCGTTCGCAAAATGCTTCGTCATCCGGCTCAAGTGCTTGTGGAAAGAGATAGAACGCCCCCTGCGGACGCATACAGGAAAATCCCGCCTCCGTAAGTCCTTCGAAAAGCAGTGACGCATTCATGCGATACATTGAAAGATCGGCATCTCGACCTGCGCATCGCGCCGCTACGAGCTGCCATAGAGACGGTGCATTGACATGCGTGAGGACGCGTGCCGCCCCTGCGATTGCTCCATAGACGCGGTCGAAATCTGCAGCTGCATCCGGCACGAGGATGTAACCAATGCGCTCTCCGGGGAGCGAAAAAGACTTGCTGTACGAATAACAGACAATCGTATCGTCGTAAAAGTTGGGGATGCACGGCACTGCCGCCTCGACATAGACAATCTCGCGATACGGCTCATCCGCAATGATGAAGATTGTATGCCCGTATTCCTCTTCTTTCCGCCGCAGAAAATCTGCTAATCGAGTGATCGTCTCCGCGTTGTAGACAGCGCCGCTCGGATTATTCGGCGAATTGACAATGACCGCCTTGGTCTTGGACGTAACAGCATGCTCAAAAGCATCGAAATTGATCTGAAAGTCATCCGTCTTTGCAGGAACGACAGTAAGCCGACCGCCTACCGACTCCACGAACACACGGTACTCCGGGAAAAACGGCGCAAAGGTGACGAACTCATCCCCGGCCTCGCAAAGCGCCTTGAATACAATCGTCACGGACGCCGCTGCGCCCGCGGTCATGAAGAGATTTTTCCCTGCAACACGCATGTCCAACCGCTTGGACAGATCCGCTGCAATCGTTTCACGCACCTCGGGCTTGCCGGGTGCAATCGTATAACCGTGCACCTCGATCGGATCGTTATGCATCAGAATATCGACCGCCGCGTCACGAATAAAATCTGGCGCCGACACATTCGGGTTGCCGAGACTGAAATCAAACACATTCTCCGCACCGACCTCAGCCGCACGCTGCCGTCCATATTCAAAAATCGACCGAATCGTAGACTTCTTTGTCCCAAGCCGATACATTTCCTCCGAAACCATAGAATACTCCTTCCGCCAAGCGCAATATAAAACCGTGCATTATTTTAGCACAATGCACGGTTATTTTCTATGTTTGTTATCAATGCAGCGCCCTACGGCATATGGCTCTTTCATAGAACCATGACAATCCGCGCCGCCCTCTTCCAGTATATGGCAGCATATGATACGTCAGGCGCAGTAAAGGGCGTATAACGACGCTAGGCGCCAAAATCCCGCATCCAATCGCCGCAACCTGAGTGACATGGAAGTTTGGATGCAGAGCAAGGAATGAGAAAAACACAAGCGCCGGCGTAGAAAAGCTACTACAAGCGCAGTGTTTTTTCGATATGACACAGCTATGCGCCAAAATCCCGCTGCACACCGTACAGTAAGTGAGGCGTCAGCTTTGATGCACAGCTAGGAATAACGAGAATGCGAGCGACGGCGTAGTAAAAAAGCTACTCCTAGCGAAGCATTCGATGTCATGACAACGCTGTGCGCAAAGATCACGTCTCACACCTCCCGCGTCACGCCTTCAGGAATACGTCGTACCCCTTCTTCATCTCATATATATCCGCCTTACTCGTCACTTCCCACGGCGCGTGCATACTCATGACGGCGACGCCGTTGTCGATGACGTTCATGCCGTAGTTCGCCATGATATAGGCGATTGTTCCGCCGCCGCCGAGGTCGACACGCCCGAGCTCTGCGAGCTGATAGCTGACGCCCGCGCCGTCCATAATGCGGCGCAGTTCGCCGAGATACTCCGCGCTCGCGTCGCTGGAGCCGGATTTTCCGCGCGCGCCCGTGAACTTGTTGAATACCATGCCGCGCCCGAGGTAGGCGACGTTTTTCTTTTCAAAAGCGTCGGCATAGAGCCCGTCGTATGCACTGGAAACATCCGAGGAGAGCATCTTCGAATGCATGAGCGTGCGGCGCAGGGCGATGTCGCTATACTGTCCGCACGCAGAGAGGACTTCGGCGACCATGTTCTCAAAGAAACGCGACTGCATTCCCGTCGCGCCGACGCTGCCGATTTCCTCCTTGTCGACGAGGAGCGTACATGCGGTGCGGCGCGGCGCATCGGTCTCAAGCATGGAGCGGAGCGCGGTGTAGGAGCAGACGCGGTCGTCCTGACCGTAGCCGAGGACGAGGCTTCGGTCAAAACCGAGCTCGCGCGCGCGTCCTGCGGGAACGAGTGTCAGTTCCGCCGATTGGAAATCCTCCGCCGCAATGCCGTAATGTTCCTCCAGCAGGGCGAGGATACCGTCTTTGACGGATTCCTTGTCGTCCTTTTTGAGCGGCACGCTGCCGATGAGGATGTCGAGTTTTTCGCCCTCGATAACCTTTGCCGCCGTCTTTTCAAGCTGTTCCTGCGAGAGGTGGATGAGGAGGTCGGTCACGCAGAACACGGGATCGCCGTCCTTCTCGCCGAGGACGATCTCGACGACAGTGCCGTCCTTTTTCACAACGACGCCGTGCAGCGCTAAGGGGATCGTCACCCACTGGTACTTCTTGATGCCGCCGTAGTAATGCGTGTCAAAATACGCGAGCCCGCCGTCCTCGTAGAGCGGGTTCTGCTTGACGTCGAGGCGGCAGGTGTCGATGTGCGCGCCGAGGATGTTCATGCCCTCTTCGAGCGGTGCTGTGCCGATGTGGAAGAGTACGATCGCCTTTTTCATATTGACGGCGTAGACTTTGTCGCCCGCCTTCAGCTTCTCTCCGCGCGCGACGAGCCCCCCGAGGTCGCGATAGCCGCACGCCTCTGCGCGGCGCATCGCCTCGACGACGCTTTCGCGCTCGGTTTTGCAGGTCGAGAGGAAATCGATATAATCGCGGGCGAGGTCATCCACCGCCGCGCGCTCTTCGCTTGTATATTTCAGCCAGACGGACTGCTCTTTGGTATCGCTCATGATAGAACCTTTCTACATATATCCCGCGCCGTGCAGGATCTCAACAAATGCGTCCCGCGTGTCCGAGCGGTTGAACCGCTCGCGCAGCTGTGCGCTGCCCGGAAGTCCACGCGTGTACCATGCGGCGTGTTTGCGCATCTCGCGAATGCCGATATAGTCTCCCTTGTAGGAGATGAGGAGGTCGAGATGCCGGAGCACGACTGCCGCGCGCTCGGCGGGTGTCGGGGGCGGGAGTTCTTCGCCCGTCCGCAGCCAATGAATGAGCTGCGGGAACACCCACGGATTGCCCTGCGCGCCGCGTCCGATCATCACGCCGTCCGCGCCCGTGATGGCGAGGGCGCGCCGGAGATCGGCGGGGCGGCGGATGTCGCCGCTGACGATGACGGGAATCCCGACGGCACGCTTGACCTCTGCAATCGCTTCATAGTCCGCGCTGCCGCTGTAGAACTGCTCGCGCGTGCGTCCGTGGACGGCGACGGCGTCGACGCCCGCCGCCTCGGCGATGCGCGCGATCTCGACGGCATTGCGCGAGGTATCGTCCCAGCCGAGCCGCATCTTGACGGTGAAGGGCAGCTTCACTGCGCGGCGGATTGCTTTCAAAATCTCCTCCGCTTTCTTTGGATCGCGCATGAGCGCCGAGCCTTCGCCGTTTTTGACGACCTTCGGCGCGGGACAGCCCATGTTAAAGTCGAGGATGTCCGCCGTGCCGAGTTCCTCGATATACGCCGCCGCCTCAGCCGCCATCGCCGCGGACTTTGCAAAGATCTGCATGGCGAGCGGGCGCTCGGCGGGTTCCGAGCGCAGCATGAGAAGCGTGTGCTCGTTGCGGTAATGTATGCCCTGACTGCTCACCATCTCGGCGAAGGCAAGCGGACACCCCATCTCGCTCGCGATGATGCGGTACGCGGTATCGGTCACGCCTGCCATCGGCGCGAGGAATACGGGCTCGGGAAAGGTAAAGCCGCCGAGTTTCAGCGGATTCACGACTGATTTCTCTCATACAGGACGCGCAGTCCCGTGAGCGTGAGGAAGTGATCCACCTTGTCGATCGTCTTGGACTCCTTTGCCACCATGCGGGCAAAGCCGCCCGTCGCGACGACCTTCATCTCCTGCCCCGTCTCCTCCTTGATGCGGCGGACGATCTCGTCGATCTGTCCGACATAGCCGTAGATGATGCCCGCCTGCATTCCCTGTATCGTGCTGCGGCAGACGACCGTCTTCGGCGGGACGAGCTCGATGCGCGGGAGCTGGGCGGCGCGCTGAAACAGCGCCTCGGCGCTCAGCCCGAGTCCCGGTGCGATCACGCCGCCGAGGAAGTCCCCGTTTTCCGCAACGACGTCGAATGTTGTCGCCGTCCCGATGTCGATGACGATGAGCGGGCCGCCGTACTGTTCGTGCGCGCCGACGACGTTCACGATGCGGTCGGCGCCGATGGAGCGCGGATTTTCATAGTTGAGACGGATGCCCGTGCGAATCCCGGGGCCGACGATCAGCGGGCGTATGTGGAAGTAACGCTCGCACATCTTGCGCAGGGGCACGATGAGCGGCGGCACAACGGACGAGATGATGATCGCCTTGATGTCCTCCATGCTGATATTTTGATACCGAAAGAGTTCGTTGATGAGGATGCCGTACTCGTCGACCGTCTTTTGCCGATCGGTCGAAATGCGCCAATGGCGCAGGAGTTTCCTGCCCTCATATGCGCCCATGACAATGTTGCTGTTGCCGATGTCCAGTACCAGTAGCAAAGCTCTTTCCCTCCGTATGATGCCTTAATCTATTGCCGCGGGCGGATGGAGACATCCCCCGCCAGCACGCGCCGCCGTCCGGACGCCGTGTCGATGAGCAGCGCGCCCTCTTCGTCAATATCCGCCGCGACCCCGTCAAAGGTTTCGCCCGCCGCGGCGATCACGCGGACGGGTCTGCCGAGCGTGACCGCATAGGTGCGCCACGCCGCGAGCACGGGGGCAAATCCTTCGCGCTGCACAGTGCTGTAAAGATCGTCCAGCGCGCGCAAGAGCTCCTGCAGGAACGCCACGCGGGGGAGCGGCGCCCCCTTCATCTGCATGAGCGAGGTCGCAATCTCCCGCAGGTCGGCGGGGAAATCCTCGGGAGCGATGTTCACATTGATGCCGATGCCGACGACGATGTAATTCACGCGATCCATCTCGGCGCTCATCTCCGTGAGGATGCCGACGAGTTTTTTCCCGTCATGGAGAATGTCGTTCGGCCATTTGATTTCGGCGTGCAGTCCGAATTTCTCCATCGCGCGCGCTACGGCGACCGCCGCCATCAGCGTGCACTTCGGCGCATCCTGCGGCAGGAACGAGGGACGCAGCAGGATGCTCACCCAGATGCCCTTGCCCGGCGGCGAGAAAAAGCGGCGTTCGAGCCGTCCGCGTCCCGTGCCCTGACTCTCGGCGACGACGACCGTGCCGTCCGCCGCCCCCTCGCGTGCGAGCTCCTTCGCGATGAGATTTGTCGAATCCACCGCGCCGTAGCACGCAACACGGCGTCCGATGAGCACCGTGCCCAGGTCTTTGACAATCTCCGCCTCAATCAGGCTGTCCGGCGCGCCGCGCAGCGCATAGCCGCTCCGGGGCGCGCTCGCGATGTCATAGCCCTGCTCCCGCAGCGCCGCAATCTTCTTCCATATCGCGGCACGCGTCACACCGAGACGTTCCGCCATCCGTTCACCCGATATATAGCCGCCCGCTTCACGCAGGAGTTCCAGCACATCACTACGCATATTATGCCTCCAAACAAAAAAGCCGTTATCCGTCCCATTATACAGCAGATAACGACTCTACGCTACAAAAAATAGATTTTATTCTCTCCGCGCGCGGACGCACCATTGATATGCATCCAGATCCTCGGGGCGCACCTTGATCGACTGCAGAGAGAGCAGTTCCCTGCGAAGTTCCATGATCGGCGCGGGCATCTCGAATCGGCGCAGCATCATATCCTCAATGCGGAGTCCCGCCCCCTCAAACATCAGCGCGATCTCGCGCTGTGTGAAAAATCGGAAATGCGTGCGGTCTAAAAGCCCCGCATCTTCATATTGCCACATCCCGCGCAGGAGATGGTAGAGGTTCGAGATATGCGCGACATTGGGGATGCCCGCAACGATGCATCCACCCGGCGCGAGGAGTTTTCGCATATTGCGGAGCGCCGTCCACGGATCAAGCAAGTGCTCGATCACATCGGGCATGAGGATGTAGTCGAACCGCTCCCGAATGTCGTTTTCATCCACGCGTTCCACATCCATCGCGAGCACGTCGGCATACGTCCGTGCAATCTCAGCCGCCCTTTCGTTCAGCTCCACGCCGTACAGTTTTGCCGAAGGGTTGCGTGCGCCGATCTCCATGAGGGTTGCGCCGCAGGCACAGCCGATTTCTAAGATGCGAAGATCCTCTGCGGACAGATCCATCAGGGGGAAGAGGTCGTCTCGAACGCCGAACGAATAAGTGAGACTCACGCCCCATTTTTCATGAAACAGATCGGCTTCCGCCAAGATTTCCTTATCGTAAGCGTCCATATTGCGCGCATGATCGTCCTCTTGATGATGCACATAGACGGACGGCAAAAGCCCTAGGCGATACCCCGCCCGCACCATACGCAATGTATAGTCGATCGCCGTCATACACGGCGTCCGGTAGTCCTCATCGGGAAGCCCTGTCGCTCCGACGGCGTCCCGTCGTGCCATCAAACAGAACAGCTCCAAATAGAGTGTCGGATGCAACGTGAGACCGCCGCTTCTGAGCTGCTGCGCCGCCGCGGCAAAGTCCTCCCACCCCCGATAGCTGAGCTGCGGACAAAACTGACGGTGCTCGTTCATCCGCATTGCGACCGCGCTCACTGCACCGATCTCCGGATGTGCAATCAGCGCGTCCAGCATATCCTCCACCGTATAGGGGCTCAGCATAATGTCCGCATGAAGGAACAGGATCACATCGCCTTCCGCTTCCTGCAATCCCATACGCAGCACATGTGCCATGGAGTGATGCTCTTTTGACCGCAGTATCCGAATCTCGTTCTCGCCGAACGGCGGATGCGGCGGTTCTTCTCCCTGCGGCGTGCCGTCGTCGACAACGATGATCTCATAGGGAATCCGCACGGTGCGGCGAATCGACGTGATGCACTGGCGGAGCTGTGTGTTCATCCGATACACGGGGATAATAATGCTTAATTTGGGCAAGATGCTTCCTCCCGATCAATACCATGGAATGATGGCGGCGATCATGCGCTACGAAATATGCAGAACCACGAAATCGCCGTACAGGAGGTTTCGGAGCGCGCCGCGCTGCGCATCCGTGCAGTCCGTCAGGCGCGCCGTGAGCGCTTCGAACTCCTCTGTCCCGGGGAAAAAATGCCCGGTTGTAATGTAGTGCAGACTAATTTCCCTTGCGCCGAGCTCTCTCTGCAGGGCGCCGACCGTCTCATCAATGGAAAACGCACGGTACCCGTCCGCACCGGGAACAATATCGTAGACAAGAGGCGGAATGCTGTTCGACAGCCTTTGCAGAATATTCTCAGCGCTGCTGTAATTGACAATGCGGCACCGGATGAATCCCCCGGCACGCAGCATACGCCGGCACATCCGGAAGAACGGGACGATACGCCGTACGGAAAGATCATTGAGCGCCGCTCCCATAACGATGATGTCGTATTTTTCCCGGATATGTTCCTCTATATTGTCGAGATGCGGCAGCGCATACACATGATCCGCCGTATACTTGCTGTCCGGCAGATACCGCTCATCCGCAACGACGGCATCAATCGTCACGCGCCTCTGTGTACGCCGAAAGAAATTCCGTATCGTGAAAAGCCCCTCGCCGAACATCGGCTCAATCACAAGCGCGCGCACCGGATTATTCGTACAAGTCCACGCCGAAAGCGCCTCTTTGAGATGCGGTATGCGTGCGAGAGACTGCCATGGATCGACCTTCCATTTTTCACGAAAAACGGGACGCATCTTGACCAGACTTGCAAAGTTGACGGATTTTCTGCGCACCTCGCTGAGCGTCACCCCGCCGAAATGATGCACAAACGTATCCTTTGCGAGGATCTGTTTGAATCCCGACCGCCGAAGCATCGTTGAGAAATCGTCGTCCTCGAAATCACACATGGTATAGGTGTAATCCGCGCAGATCTCCGGCACATCAAAGAGATTCGGCACGACGCTAACAAAGGGCATGAGCGCCGCCCGCTCCTCCCACAGCAGCGGATTCGAGCGATTATTGCGCGCTGCGAACGCCTCCATTTTCCCCATGTCCTCAAAGGTGTTCTCGTAGTCGACAGGAATCCCCTGCGCGTTCGAGATACAATTCTCGTTGCAGGTCGGGACAGTCCAAAAGACCTCGGGCATCTCCTCATGCACCCGGAGCAAATTCTCCAGCCAACGCGGCGTCGCCACGGCGTCGTTCGAAAAATAGACGACGTACGCCCCCTCCGCGATATGGCGTGCGATACCCCATCCGAGATGATTGTAGACATTGTATTTGAGGTTGATCTTCTTCTCATGGGGCAGATTATTGAAATATTCCTCCGTCCCATCCGTCGAGCCGTCGTTGATCGTAATCAGCTCGATGTCCCCGCGGGAAAAATCCGTATGACGGAACAGGCTCTCGATTGCACAGCGCGAAAACTCCACCTTGTTGTACGCGGGAACAATGATGGTGACGCGGTACTTAAAGTCCGTGCGCCGCGGACGCCGCCGCGCCGCCTCAAATGCCGCAAGCACCTGTGTGAGACGCTCCGCACGCGCCGACTCGTCGCGCAGGACATTGTACTCGAGATCGAGCTGATAGCAGAGATCCGAAAAGAGCGGCTGCACCTCGAACGCAAATAGATTGTACGACGCCTGCAGCGTCTGCGCGGCAAGCGTCTTCCGGGCAGAGTGTGCCGTATTCAGCGCATAGCGGCGGCATTTTTCGATGAGAACGCCCTCTTCCTGCGCGAGACGCTCCGCAACGTGCTCCATCACCGCCGCCAGATTCTCAAGGACGTCTCTTGATTCCTCCGTGAACCCCCCCGGTTCACGCAGCGTCTTATCAACATAACGAACGGCATCATCCGCCGCGCCTAGTATCTCCTCAAACCAATGCATATGCTCCCTCTCATTTCTCTCTGCACTTTACCAATCAAAGCACAGATATTGATACTCTATTTATTATCGACGAAATACCTTCAGTTCTAAAAGAAAAGGCGCTGCCGCACGCCGATTCCATGCGGCAGCACCTTAGCTGCGTTACTTATTCCACTGAGTCAGGTTGAATTTGGGCTCCGCCGTTGGAATGGGAACCGTACGCTCCTCTACGGTACGCTCCGCCTCTTCGCTCGTCTGCGAGGAGTCGTCGATCACAACATCCACGGGGATGAGGAACGCGGTATCGTCATCATCATCGTCCTCAGACTCGTCCGACTTTTCGGCAATATGCCCCCGGTTCATCAGTTCCTCAAGCTCCGCCGCATTCAGCGTCTCTCGTTCGAGCAGCGCGTTTGCAATGAGGTCGAGCTTGTCGCGGTTCTCGACGATGATCGTGCGGCACGCTTCGTAGGCTTCGTCGATATAGCGGCGCACCTCGCGGTCGATCTGCCCCGCGATGTCCTCGGAGTAATTGCGGTCGCGATTGAAGTCGCGTCCAAGGAATACCTGATGGTTCTCCTCTCCGTAGGCAATGGGTCCGATCGTATCGCTCATGCCGTACTGCATGATCATGCTGCGGATGATCTGCGTTGCGGTCTGTATGTCGCTCGATGCGCCCGTGCTGATCTCGCCGAGCACAACTTCCTCTGCGACACGTCCGCCAAGCGCAACCTTGATCCGGTCGAGCAGCTCCGAACGCGTGCGATAAGATCGGTCTTCCTTTGGCAGAGAGAGCATATAGCCGCCCGCACGCCCGCGCGGAATAATCGTAACCTTATGTACGGGATCGGCATGCTCAAGCATCATGCCGACGAGCGTATGTCCGCCCTCATGATAGGCGGTAAGACGCTTCTCCTCCTCGTTCATGACATGAGATTTGCGTTCGGGACCCGCCATGACACGCTCGATCGCTTCCTCCGTTTCCGCCATGTGGATTTGCTTCTTGTTGCGCCGTGCGGCAAGCAGCGCCGCCTCGTTGACGAGATTGCTGAGATCTGCGCCCGTAAAACCGGGCGTACGCCGTGCGAGAACGTCGAGATTCACATCGTCCGCAACGGGTTTCCCCTTTGTATGCACCTTGAGGATCGCCTCGCGCCCGCGCACATCAGGCTTATCGACGACAATCTGCCGATCAAAGCGTCCGGGGCGCAGCAGCGCAGGGTCGAGTACATCGGGACGGTTCGTCGCCGCGATGATAATAATCCCCTCGTTGGACGCAAAGCCATCCATCTCCACGAGGAGCTGATTGAGGGTCTGCTCGCGCTCGTCGTGCCCGCCTCCGAGTCCTGTACCGCGCTGACGACCGACTGCATCAATCTCATCAATGAAGACAATGCAGGGCGCGGCTTTCTTTGCCTGATCAAAGAGATCGCGTACGCGCGAAGCGCCGACACCGACGAACATCTCGACAAAGTCGGAACCACTGATGGTAAAGAACTGCACGCCCGCCTCGCCCGCAACGGCCTTTGCAAGGAGGGTTTTACCCGTGCCCGGGGGGCCGAAGAGCAGAACCCCCTTCGGGATCCGTGCGCCGAGCTCGTTGAATTTATCGGGGGTCTTTAGGAACTCAACGACTTCCTCGAGTTCCTGTTTCGCCTCGTCCGCACCCGCAACATCGGCGAACGTCACCTTTTTCTTGTCGCTGATCATGAGCCGCACGCGTGACCTGCCGAAATTCATCAGCCGTCCGCCGCCCATCTGCGACTGCTGCATCATGAAGAACCAGAATCCAATGAGCAGCGCGATTGGAATGAGCGAGGAGAGCAGCGTCTGCCACCACGGCGGTTCGGGTGGATTCTCCGCAGAGATATTGACGCCTTTTTCCGAAAGACGCTGATAGAGATCCCGGTCACTGTTCGGCGCCTCGGGGGTAATGGTCGTAAACGCCGTACCGTCCTTGAGCGTTCCGCGGATATTGTTTTGAATGATGACGACTTTATCGACCTCACCCGCGTTCACCTTCGCCGTGAATTCACTGTATCCAAGCGCCGTACTTTGCTGTGCATTGCGGTGCTCCCCCGACATATAGTCGGCAGCCGTCCATACGACAAAGAACATCAGCGCATAAAATGCGAGATTGCGTAAAAGTGATTGATTCAACTCATCCCTCCTCCGAATTACTCATAAACGGAATGTTTCAATACACCGATATAGGGAAGGTTCCGGTATTTTTCCGCATAGTCGAGCCCATAGCCCACGAGAAACTCATCCGGCACCTCATAGCCAAGGTAGTTGATCTCGACGGGCGCAACACGGCGCGACGGCTTTGAGAGGAACGCACAAAGCTTGATGCTCTTCGGATGCCGCCCCTCCAGCATTTGCCGCAGATATCGCATTGTCGTCCCCGAGTCAATGATGTCCTCAACGATAATGACGTGTTTATTTTCAATCGAAAAATCGAGGTCTTTCAAAATTTTAACCTGTCCGCTCGACACGGTCGCATCGCCGTAACTCGACACGATCATAAAGTCAAAAGACACAGGATGTTCGATAGCGCGAACCAGATCGGTAAAGAACACGGCGGCTCCCTTGAGGATGCCGACACAGTAGACCGTCTCCTTTGCATCGCGGTAGTCGGCGGCAATCTGCGCGCCGAGCTCGCGTACGCGCGCCGCAATTTCCTCTTCGGAAAAGGATATGCGTTCAATATCGTCGCTCATCATGTGGCTATCGTCTCCTTCACACATTTGATCTCTACAATTTCTCCGGTCTCCTCCGTGAGCGGAGCGAGGATGCTCCGCCTGCCGCCGACGATCCATAGGATCTCGCTGCCGCCCGCAACGGCGATCAGCGGCATTCGGTTCCTTTGTTCCTGCGGTACACGGTCGTCGATGAGAATCTTCTTGAGTTTTTTTGACCGACCGGAAGCCGCAGATAATCTCCGGCGCGTCGTGTGCGCAGGATAAGGGGCGGCAGATGCGCCGCATCCGCGTAGATCGTATACGCGCCCGCACGGCGCAGGCAGTCCGCAGGGCGGACACCCCGGATCCGTCTGGTACGGATTTGAAAGTCTTGAAAGTCTATTATAGCATATTCACGTTCTATGGGAAGTATAATTTCAGGATCTTTTGGTTGATCGTTTTGTATTTCTTTCTTTTTCAGTATCAGCCGCCCGTATTGGCAGACCGCCGTATAACCGTGCGGCATATCGATCTGCGCAACGCCCCTCACGAAAATCAGGCTGCGCATCTGCTCCTCGTGGAGATAGGAAAAATCCTTGCCCCCCGCCGTTGCCTTCTGCCAATAGAGCCGCAGGACGCGCCGCTGCAGTGCGGGATGGAGCCCGCACAGGACGGCTGTGGAGAGCCCCCCCGCGTCCTCCGCCCGTCTGAGTGCATCGGCGGAAAGCTCCGCGATGAATTCATCTTCCTCCCGCGCGAGCGTGCTCAAGCGCACGAGTGCCGCCCCTACTGCGGGATTATAGTCGGCACGCAGGATCGGCAGGAGTTTGTTCCGTATCCGGTTGCGCATCGCGTCGCACATCTCGTTCGTTTCATCAGAACGCGGCGCAAGCGCGCGGGCACGTGCATAAGAGACAATCTCTGCCCGTGTCGCCGTGAGGAGCGGGCGCAGCAGCACACCGTCCCATTCCCGCATGGCAGCCAGCCCCACCGTTCCCGTCCCCCGCAGGATGCGCATGAGAACCGTCTCGGCGAGATCGTCCGCATGATGTGCCGTCGCAATACAGTCACAGCCACATTCTTCGCGCGCGCGATATAAAAATTCATAGCGCAGGATCCGTGCTGACGTCTCAAGGGACATTCGATGTGCCCGCGCGTAGGCGGGCGCATCCACCGCTGCACAGGTGAAAGGAATGCCCTGCACCGCACAATAGTCTTTGACGAACCGCGCATCCGCGCGTGATGCCGCCCCGCGGATACCGTGCTCCACATGTGCACATGTAATATGCGCGCCCCCTGCACGACGGAAGCGGTCGAGCACATCAAGCAGTGCGAGCGAATCCACACCGCCGGAACACGCGACGAGGATATGACGCAGCGGTGAAAAAAAATCGTGCGCGCGCAGAACATGTTCAACCTTTGTTTGCACAGACGCCTCCAACAAAGAAAGGACACTCCTTACAGAGTGCCCTTCACCCATTTTACAGTAATGCCCCGCATGAGGGGCGTTCCAACCGGATGTTTTGCCGCACCCATGCCCTGCCGCTTACTTTACATCATCCGCGGCGCGATCCTCTGCCGCCCCGCTTGGAGTCCGTCTTGCGGCGCAGATCCGTCAGACGTTCGTCGCTGTCCTTCAGGAACCGGGAGAGCTTATCCTCGAACGAGGGAGATCCCGGCTGCCGTGATGCCGCCGTGCGCCGCATATCGCGGGGGGGACGCGGTGGGCGCGCGGGGGCGGCGGACGGCTGCGCCGGTGCCTGCGCCTTATCTTGAAGCGCCTTGATGGAAAGACCGATCTTACCGCGGTCATCCACGGTGAGAACTTTCACGCGAACCGTATCGCGCTCCTTGAGGAAATCATGCACGTCGTTCACATAGACATCGGCAACCTCCGAGATGTGAATGAGCCCTGTCTTTCCTTCCGGGAGTTCGATGAAAGCGCCAAAATTCGTGATCCCTGTAACGACGCCTTCTACTACACTGCCAACTTCAATGGCCAAAACACTTCTTCCCTTCAATACAAAACCGGCGGGGTCGCCCCCGATGATTGATGACCCGTTTATTATACCCAACACATACGCCGTGTGTCAAGAAAATCAGTTGCCGCCGCTGCGTTTTCCGGGGGCATAGGGCAGTTCTCCGACGCGCGTCATTCCCAGCTCTTCCCGTGCCAATTTTTCGATATATGGGAGTTCGCCAAGGTGCTGCTTTTCTGCCAAGAGGCGCTCGTTCTCCGCCTGCGCTGCCGCAAGGCGTTCCGCCGCACCTCGCTGATCTTCGTGGACATGGGAGAGATAAAGCCCTTGCGACACAAGAATCGAGCCAAAATAGCCCAGAATGAGGATGAGTACAATGACGAACCAGCGCGGTCGTCTAGACGGTCTCTTTCGCGCCATCTCTATCTCCTCTCTTGCTCCTGCACATCTCCATCAATATCTGCGCCGCACAGTCCGCCGCCTCTTCTCGTGCCGATGCGTGCGCTGCTTTGCGCATTGCAGGCAATCGATTTGCGAGAATCTCCGCGACGGCGGGTACGATCTGCTCGCCCGGATGCAGCCATACTGCGGCGCCCCGCCGTGTCGCGTAGACCGCATTCTCCGTCTCAGGTCCCGGGATCGGATCATGCAGCAGGAGCGGCAGCCCCGCTGCAAACGCCTCGCTGATTGTGAGTGCCCCCGGTTTTGTAATAAGCAGATCCGCCGCCCGCATGAGCAGCGGCACCTCGTCGGTATAATCCCATACACGGATCAGATGGCGCGATGTCCGGGCTGCACGCCGCGCATCCGCGGCAAGTGCCGCATTGTGCCCCGCCACAACAAGAACGGCAAGCCGTTCCTGACTTGTCTCGAGTGCACACAGCGTCCGCTCTATATCGCCGAGCCCGAGCCCACCACCCATGAGTAGAAGCGCCGGCAGTTCGAAGGGAACTCCTGCGCGCTCCTTCGCCGCTGCGCGGTTCACATGACGCTCTGCACGCGCAATGGGGATGCCCGTCACATGCACTAAGCTGCGGTCAATCCCCAGCTCCGCCATCTGCGCCGCCATCGCTTCGGTCGCGACGAAGTAGGTATCCACACCGCGTGAGAGCCAGATCCGGTGGAGTGCATAATCCGTCAGAAGCGCCGTGAGCAAAAAGTCCCCGCCGTATCGCGCCCGCCACAACGCCGCAGCCCCCTCCGGAAAAGGGTGCGTCGCAACAACGAGATCCGGACGATAAGAGCGTATAAGCCGCCCCATCGTCCGCACCATCACCCACGCAAATGCGGAGCGCACCACGCCGCCCCCCGCCGCACTCCCCGCAAAGCGGAAGAACACATCGTACAAATTCGGGACAAAACGCAGCATCATGAGATAAACACGCTTCATGAGATAGTGAATCACAGAGACGTCGCGCGCCATAAAATCCACAACGGAAATACGCACGTCCTCGCCCGCACGCGCAGCAATTGCCGCACGAATCGCCTCCGCCGCCCGCGTATGTCCGGCGCCGATGGAAGCGGTCAAAATGAGAATATGAACGCGCCCCATGATCGCCTCCTCCGCTGAATACGTTTATTGTATCACAATTCCATGCCGCGGACAAAAGTTTTTTTGCAGCTATGCTGTGAGCCCGCCGTCCACCGTATAGACACTGCCCGTCACCCATGCCGCACCGGACGATGCGAGGAATGCGATCACCGACGCCGCTTCCTCCGGCGTGCCGATGCGTCCCGTCGGATAGAGCTCCGCCATCGTGCGCAGCTGCTCCTCACGCGGCAGATCCGGTCTGAGCTGCCGCTCCGTGAGCGGTGTTAAAATATCCGCAGGCGCAACGGCGTTGACACGCAGGCCGTCCCGTGCCGTCTCAAGAGCGAGTGAACGTGTGAAGGCAACGACCGCCCCCTTTGTCGCCGCATACGCCGCGCAGTAGTAGTTGCCATGCAGCCCCGCATCAGACGCGACGTTCACAATATTGCCCCGCGCAGCACGCAGATACGGCAGAGCCGCGCGCGTCATCTGCATTGTCCCCTTTAGATTGACGTCAAGGAGTTCCTCGAGCGTCGTATCGGAAAGCTCCTCAAGCGCCCCCTCTGCATAAATTCCCGCCGCATTGACAAGAATATCAAGCCCGCCGAAGGCGTGTATCGCCTCCTCCACCACCGCACGGCAGTCCGCAGTCAAGCGTACGTCACCCGCGCAGTAGACTGCACGCGCACCGCCCGCAAGACGCGCAAGCGCCGTTTCTCCGCGTACCTGATCGCGCCCCATCAGAACGACCGACGCGCCGCACGTAAGAAAGATCTCCGCCGCGGCATATCCGATCCCCGACGTCCCCCCTGAGATCAGTACCGTCCGCCCCGCAAAAGCAGTGGACGCGAAAACGAGTTCTTTCATACGACCTCACCGTATAGACAAAAAAGACCGGATTCCCCCATCGGGGAACCCGGTCTCACGCCGTTTCGACTCAGTTTACAGAATCTTTCAGAGCCTTGCCAGCCTTGAACACAGGCGTCTTCGAAGCCGGGATATTGATCTCCTTACCCGTACGGGGATTGCGCCCCTTGCGCGCCTGACGCGCCTTCACCTCGAACGTGCCGAAACCAATCAGCTGAACTCTGTCACCTTCGGAAAGAGCACCCTTGATTGTCTCAAAAATGGCGTTGACAGCCTTTTCCGCGTCCTTCTTCGTGAGATTTGCCTGCTCTGCTACGTTTGCGACTAATTCCTGTTTGTTCAAAGTAGCATCCTCCTTTAAGATATTTTCTTTTTCCCTGCGACCCTAATGACCGCACCGTCATGAGAGAATTTAACAGAATTACTTCGAAAAATCAAGGGGGGGAGAGTGAAAAAAGCCACATTTCCACGAAAAAAAGTATATTTTTTCATCATTTTTCCCAAAAAAGGGGTGTATCGGGGATGAAAAGGCTCGTCAAATGATCCGTATCCTCCTGCCGATCGAGTTCAAAAAGAGCGATCCGTGCAATCCGTTCATCCGGCAGACAGAGGTGATGCAGATAGTATACCTCCCGTGTATCCTCCATATGCTCCATGAGCAACAGCTTCAGATTGGACGCTATTTCACGCGCATAGACCTGCGTCACAATCGTATCGCCGCGCAGCCCCTCGGCAATGCGATCCTCATCGGCGGCGTCCACGATGGAAAGTCCATGCACGGGATCGAGACCGAGCACCGCAAAGAGCGGCTCCAAGAAACTCATCGCGGGCAGGATCTTGACGTCCTCCCCCTCCGCGTGTGTCCACGCCCGCAGGAGGTGCACCGTGCGCTCGGCGACAAACGGGCTGCCCGGCACAAGGTATAAAATCTCCTCCTGTGCCGCACGTTGGAGCAGATCTCCTGCGATGCGCGCATACAATTCCTCAAAATCCGCTGCAGTCTCATAAAAATCATCGTAACTTTCATACGATATGCCCGCTGCATCGAGTGCCTCCACCGTCGGATGGATACGCGTCCGCAGGATAATGTGCCGTGCCGTGGCGATACGATCCCATGTCTCGCGCGTCACCAGTCCGGGTGCCCCGGGTCCGAGCCCTGCGACCGTCAGCCGATATTTTCCCATTGTATCACTCTCCGCAGATCATCTGCACAATTTCCAGTGCGGTATCCAAAATATATTTGCGTTCCTTCGCATTCAGCCGGATGCGGTAGCCCGCGCCCTCGGGAACGGGGCCGATCTGCCGTCCCCAGCGTTCGTTGAGACGCACGAGCGCCTGCAGAGGCAGCTTTGTCCCCTCGGGCAGGCTGATATCAAATGCCTCGCCGTGGGCAGTAATACTGCGTGCCCCAAAGCTGCGTGCAAGATTCTTGATGCGCGCGATATCAAGCAGTGCGAGCACGGGCGGAGTCGGTTCCCCGAACCGGTCGATCAGTTCGTCGAGCAGCGCATCCAGATCCTCACCGGTACGCACCGCCGCGATCTTTTGATAAATTTCGATTTTATGCATCGCATCTTCGATGTAGCCGCCATCAATATACGCCTCGACGGGCAGATCGATAACCGGTTCGACCTCCGGCGATTCCTTCGCCACGCCGCGCCGTTTTGCCACCGCCTCCTCGAGCAGTTTCACATACATCTCAAAGCCGACGCCCGCGATATGCCCGTGCTGCTGTGCCCCGAGCAGGCTCCCTGCCCCGCGGATTTCAAGGTCTCGCATCGCGATCTTAAAGCCCGAGCCGAGCTGCGCAAACTCCTTCATTGCCTGCAGCCGCTTCTCTGCCGTCTCACTCAGCACTTTGTCGCGCCGATAGGTGAAATAGGCAAACGCCATCTTCGCCGAACGCCCCACGCGTCCGCGCATCTGATAGAGCTGGGACAGGCCGAACCGATCCGCGTCGTAGATGATGACCGTGTTCGCGTTCGCGACATCGATACCGTTCTCGATGATACTCGTCGCAAGGAGGATGTCGTAATGTCCCTCGTAAAAATCCATCATGACCTGCTCGAGGATGTCCTCATTCATCTGCCCGTGCGCCGTGGCGATACGCGCCTCCGGCACGAGGCGCAGCAGGTGCTCGCGCATCCGATCGATGCTCTCCACGCGGTTGTAGATGAAATACACCTGCCCACCGCGTGACAGCTCGCGCTCAATCGCACCGCGCATCATCGCGTCGCTGCTCTCCACGACGTAGGACTGCACCGGCAGTCGGTCGGCAGGCGGCGTCTCGATGATGCTCATATCGCGCGCGCCCGCAAGCGACATGTGGAGCGTGCGCGGGATTGGCGTCGCTGAGAGCGTGAGCACGTCTACACCTGCGGCAAACTCCTTAATGCGCTCCTTTTGCGTCACGCCAAACCGCTGCTCCTCGTCGACAATGAGCAGTCCAAGCTTTCGAAAATGCACGCGCGTACGATTGAGAATTGCATGTGTTCCGATGAGGATGTCCACACGCCCCCGTTCCACCTCACGCAGCGTCTCCGCCTGCTCACGCGGTGTACGAAAGCGGCAGACCACATCGACCTTTGGCGCAAAGTCGGCAAAGCGCGCGGCAAAGGTCTGATAATGCTGCTGCGCGAGCACCGTCGTCGGCACGAGCACTGCGACCTGAAATCCGTCCATCGCCGCCTTAAACGCAGCGCGGACGGCGACCTCGGTCTTGCCGAATCCAACATCGCCGCAGAGCAGGCGATCCATCGGGCGCTCGCTCTCCATATCGCGCTTGATCTCCTCGATGGCACGCAGCTGATCCTCCGTCTCCTCGTACGGAAACGCCTCTTCGAACTCGTGCTGCATCGCGTCGTCCGGGGTAAAGGCGTGACCTGCGGCGAGTTTTCTCTTGGCATAGATCTCGAGCAAATGATCCGCGATGTCCTCGACGGATTTCTGCGCCTTCGCGCGTGCGCGCGCCCAATCCGCCGTCCCCATGCGGTGCAGACGCGGCGCCGCCCCCTCCGCGCCGATGTATTTTTGCAAGAGACCGACCTGATCCGTCGGGACGAAGAGCTTGTCGTCACCCCCGTACTGGATGTGCAGGTAGTCGCGGTGTACGCCCGCCACCTCGAGCGTCTCCACGCCGAGGTACTTGCCGATGCCGTGCGAGACATGCACAACGTAGTCGCCGGGCGCAATCTCACGGAAATGCCGGATGCGTTCGCCCGCGCCCGCACTGCGGCGCAGCTTCGCCTTGTGCCGCCCAAAGATGTCCTGCTCGGTGAGGATGACGACATTCGCTGCCGGCAGCTCAAAGCCTGCGCGCAGCGCTCCGCCCGCAGCCGAGATCTCTCCCGGCGCAGGTGTCGCCTCCCGCCGGAGGAGCGCCGCAGGCAGCTTCCATCCTGCGAGCATATCGCGGATGACGTTTGCCCGTTCGCTCCCACCCGCCAGCACGAGGACGCGCGCCTGCTGCGCAAGGTAGCGGCGCAGCTCGCTCTCAAGGAGCGTGAACTGCCGCCGGAACGCCGTCATCGGCACCATTTGAAACGGGATGAGCGCACGCGGCGCACAGGCGGGCAATTTGCGGCTCATGAGGGAGACGAACAGCTCATGTCCCGCAGCCCCCTCCGCGACGAGTTCCTCCCATGAGAAGATGCGTGCGGCGCGCGCCGCGTCCTCCTGCACGGCGTCATGCAGGGCGGTGATGAGGCGCGTCGGCTCGTCGAACACGGTGATGCCCGCCGCGCCGAGATAACTCAAAAAGCACGCCTCCCCCTCATCATCCGCCGCACGCAGCGGCATGATGGAAGCCGTGCTGATATTTTTGATGGAACGCCGCGTCACCGCATCGTATTCGCGCATCGAGTCAATCTCCGCGTCGAAGAACTCGATGCGGATCGGCGAGAGTGCATTGATAGGAAAGATGTCGACGATGCCGCCGCGCACACTGAACTGACCGACATGCTCGACCTCCGCCGCGTGTTCGTAGCCCATGCCGACCATGCGCGCGAGCAGCTCCTCGCGTACGAGTGTGTCCCCGAGCCGCAGGGAGAGCGAGGCGCGCGAAAACTCCGCCGCGCTCAGCCCCTTTTGCGCCGCCGCGCCAATGTCCGCGAGCACGATGATCGGCTCTCTGCGCAGGAGACGCCCGAGGATGTTCATGCGCTGCGCCGCACGCTCCATGCCCTTTGCCGCACCCTGCACAGCGGCAAGCGCATAGTCTAATTCTGGCAGCTCGTAGACGTCTGCCTCGGGAAGCAGCGCCGTCAGATCCTCCTGCCACGCACGCAGGGACTCTCGCCCTGCCGTAACGATTGCCAAAGGACGCGGCGTGCCGTCATAGGCGGCGGCAACCGCTGCATGCTTAAGTGAGCCCGCGCAGCCATGCGCAAGAATCTGCTGCGGCTGTGCCGCAAGCTCCTCAGAGAGCTTACGAACGGCAGGATCGAGCCGCAGCGCGGCAAAGAATGCGCTCATTTGCTGCCGATCGCAAGCGCCGCACGGACAAAGCCCGCAAAGAGGGGATGCGGATGGTTCGGACGTGATTTCAGCTCGGGATGGAACTGCGATGCGACGAACCACGGGTGATCCGCGATCTCCACCACCTCGACGAGACGGTCGTCGGGACTCGTTCCCGCGATGACCAGCCCCGCCGCTGAGAGCTGCGCACGGTACGCGTTGTTGAACTCAAAACGATGCCGGTGCCGCTCACTGATCTCCTCCTCACCGTACTCCACCTGCGAGCGCGATCCCTCCGCGAGCACGCAGGGATAGGCACCGAGACGCATCGTCCCTCCCTTTTCCTCCACACCGTGCTGATCCTCCATCAGAGCGATGACGGGATGCGGCGTCTCGGGCGCGAACTCGGTGCTGTGTGCCTCATTGAGTTTACATACGTTGCGTGCGAACTCGATGACCGCACACTGCATCCCAAGGCAGAGTCCGAGGAACGGGATCCCGTGCACACGTGCATACTCAATCGCGCGAATCTTGCCCTCAACGCCGCGGTCGCCGAACCCGCCCGGCACAAGAATCCCCTTACAACCAACAAAGAGTTCGTCGAGATCAGCCTCTGTGCTTTCAAGTTCCTCGGCATTGATCCATGCGATCTTCACCTGTGTGTCGTTTTCGATGCCGCCGTGATGCAGCGCTTCCGTCACGGACATATAGGCATCCGGCAGGGCGACGTATTTCCCGACGACGGCAATCTTGACCTTTTTCGACGGGTGGTTGATCTTAAAGACCATCTGCTCCCACGCGTCCATATTGGAGGGGTCAAAATTCATTGCCATCTTCGACAGGACGATGCGGTCAAGCCCTTCCTGCTGCATCATAAGCGGGACTTCGTAAATTGTTGATGCCGTACGGTTCTCGATCACCGCGTCCGCGTCCACATCGCAAAAGAGTGCAATCTTTTCCTTCATTTCGCGCGGAATGGGCTGCTCCGTCCGGCAAACGAGAATGTCCGGCTGAATGCCAATGGCACGCAGCTCTTTGACACTGTGCTGCGTCGGTTTCGTCTTGAGTTCCCCCGCCGCACTGATATAGGGGAGGAGCGTCACATGAATATAGAGCGCGTCGTTCTTGCCGACCTCTTTCTTGACCTGGCGAATTGCCTCAAGAAAGGGCAGGCTCTCGATATCGCCGACGGTGCCGCCGATCTCCGTGATCACTACGTCGGCGCCGTCCGCCTTTGCCACATCGTAGACGCGCTGCTTGATCTCGTTCGTGATATGCGGGATTACCTGCACCGTCGAACCGAGGTAGTCGCCGCGGCGCTCCTTGTTGAGCACATTGGAATAAACCTTGCCCGTCGTGATGTTGGAGCGCTTCGTCAGATTGATGTCGATGAACCGCTCATAATGCCCCAGATCGAGATCCGTCTCCGCTCCGTCGTCGGTGACGAACACCTCGCCGTGCTGATACGGGCTCATTGTGCCGGGGTCGATGTTGATGTAGGGATCAAATTTTTGAATTGTTACTTTCAGCCCGCGATTCTTAAGCAAGCGACCGAGGGATGCCGCCGTAATGCCCTTGCCCAGAGATGAAACAACGCCGCCCGTGACGAAAATATACTTTGCCATGCCGTTCCTCCGCCTGTCTCAATCAGTTCTGAATGCTTTCGAGTTTCTTCTTCCGCATGGTCTCCTTTGTAACGCCTGATTTAGCTGTGCCAACAGAGCGTGACGATGAGCGCTTGACCTCGGGCGGCACCCACTCCGTGAGCCCCCATTTGCCCTCGCCCTCGTAATGAAAGCGGCTGTCCATGTTCATCATCGTGTAGATCTCGGAGATCGCCGCCGAGAGCGACTGTACCGGCTTATGTTTCGCCTCGATGACCGCAAGGATCAGCTCTTTGTACTGCACAGGCTCCTTCTTCTCCATCAGGATATGATAGGCGACATCCATCTCCGACATATGCTCAAAATCCATAAATACGCTCCTTCCTGAGATACCGATTACATCTGCTCGGGCGCCGAAACGCCGAGGATACCGAGACTATGACGAATAACATGCCGCGTCGCCGTGACGAGCGCGAGCCGCGCCGATGCGAGCGGCTTTTCCTGTCCGACGATACGGCATTGATTGTAAAACGAATGAAATGCGCCCGCCAGCTCGTAGCTGTACCGCGCGATACGCTGCGGCGCGTACTCCGCCGCAGCCCGTGCGATCTCCTCCGGATACGCCGCGAGCTTCTTAATGAGGGCGATCTCCGTGTCCTCCTTCAGCAGCGAGAGCTCCGCGCCATCCGCCGGCATGAGACCAAGTTCCCCCGCCTGCCGGAAGATGCTCGAGATGCGCGCATGTGCATACTGGACGTAGTAGACCGGGTTCTCGTTCGACCGCTTCTTTGCAAGATCGAGATCGAAATCGAGCTGACTGTCGAGCGAACGCATGATGAAGAAATACCGCGCCGCATCGACGCCAACTTCTTCCATCAGCTCGCGCAGCGTCACGGTCTCACCCGTGCGCTTCGAGAGCTTTACGAGGTCACCGTCGCGGTAGAGACTCACCATTTGCAGGAATAGGACTGTGAGCTGTGCGGGATCGTGCCCGAGCGCCGCCATCGCAGCCTTGACGCGCGCGACGTAACCGTGATGATCCGCTCCCCAGATGTTGATAAGACGCCCGTAGCCGCGCCGATATTTATCGTCGTGGTAGGCAATATCCGCCGCGAGATAGGTCGGCACGCCGTTATCTCGGAAGATCACGCGATCCTTATCGTCGCCGTAGTCCGTCGAGCGCAGCCACACCGCGCCGTCCTTCCGGTACGCGGTGCCGCGCGCCAGCAGTTCGTCCACCGCGCGCCGCACCGCGTCGGGATGGAGCGTGCGCTCGCTGAACCAGCGGTCGAACGTCACGCCGAAATCCGCAAGATCCTCCTTGAGCGCGGCGAGCTTTTCACGATAGGCGACATCCTGAAAAATTCTAAGACGCTCCTCCTCGGGGAGCGCGAGGTATTTGTCCCCATCCTTATCGATAATGCGTCGCGCCGTCTCCGTAATGTCGGCGCCGTGGTAACCGTTTTCGGGGAACGTCACCGCCTGCCCCAGCAGTTCGAGGTAGCGCGCGTTCACCGAGACCGCGAGCAAATTCATCTGATTGCCCGCGTCGTTGACATAGTACTCGCTGTCCACCGCATAGCCCGCCGCACGCAGCAGCTTTACGAGTGCCGAGCCGACCGCCGCGCCGCGCCCATGCCCCACATGCAGAGGTCCCGTCGGGTTCGCGCTGACATATTCCACCTGCACGCGCGGTGCATCCGCGCGCGCGGGAAGTTGCCCATATGCCTCTCCTGCCACAAGTACGCCGCGCAGCATATCGGCATATACCGAAGGCTTTAGATAGAGATTAATGAAGCCGGGACCCGCAATCTCCGTGTGCTCCAGCCAGTCCCCTGTCAGATAGGATACAATAATCTCAGCAATCGCTTTCGGGGACTTACGGAACACACGCGCCGACTGCATCGCAAAATTGGTCGCAACATCGCCCATATCCTTCTCAGGCGGCTCCTCAAGGACAATCGGGGGGAATGCCGCGCCCTGCGGCAGCAGCCCCTCCGCGGCGGCACGCTCCGCTGCCGTCATAATCGCCTGCTCGATCTCCTGTTTTATCTGCACAATAAACTCCTTTACCTCGGCTCAATTTTTATTTCCAGTGTGTTATCGCTTTGGCGTACACCGTCCACATAGAGCGTGTAGAAAATGTACGCCTCCTCCGCACCGTCCTCCGCCCTGCGCATCCGCAGACGCCGCGTCAGCGTCGTGATAGAGAGCGTCCCATACGGCGTGTGGTAGCTGCTTCGGCGCTCCTTGCCCGGCATAAAATGCTGTGCAAACCGCACAATTCCCCGCCGCTGCAGGAGAATCTGATCCGCACCGAAGCGCAGCACCGTCGGTACCGTCTCTCCCTCGATCAGCTCCGTATCGTCATAACTCACATAGCGGCTGTCACCACGCAAAAAACGCCGTCCCGTGACGGACAGCGCAATGCGGCTTTCTTCACCCGCGGCATCCACCTGACGCCCCACAAGCGAAACATGTACCTCTCCACCCTTCACCGAATCGTCCCTCCGATAAAAAGTGTTCTGCATTCCCTAATTCTGATCAACGGCAATGTCCAGCTCCACCAGCTTACCACTGAGATCCATCTCCACGACGAGATACTGCCCGTCGCTGATCTTCACCTCGAAATCGCTGCCCACCGTAAGCGACGGCGTCGATATGTCGACATCGAGCCCAAGTCCCGTGATATTCGTCGCCGTGTTCGCCGTCAGCATATTGCTGAGCTCGGAGATCGCGCTCTGCGCCATCTCGTCGAATGCCTCCACCGGCATTCCCATCATCATCGTGGAAGCAATGAACTTTGCCGTATCCTCACTCATATTGTAAACGACATTGCCGCGAATCTGTTTCGTAAACCCGACAAGCACCGAAACGCCGAGACTTTTGGCGCGGCTCGAAGCAGCGTAGAGTTTCGTCCGCGTCGGCTCAGGAAAGCCCAGCATCGGCATCACCGTCGTAAAGGCATCCACAAAAGGATTGATCAGTTTTGCATCCATCGACTACTCTCCCTCTGCAAAGCCCACGTTCATCCGGATCGTTCCGATTGGCAGCTGCACACTGATACAGAACGTCGTCATGCGCGGGCTTACGATATGCACCTTCGACCCGCGGATCGTCCCCGGAGGCGTCAGGCGCAGTTCCTTCCCCTCAAGCACATTATTGATCTTTGAAATGCCGCGCCCCGCAATGATATTTGCGGCTTCCTCAACGGCATCATCCGCCTCGCTCGGCTCGATCTCTTCGATGGTCGCGCGTCCAAGCATATGCATCGCAAAGAGCTTGATCACCGGCTCTTCCAAATAGAAAATTGCGCGCCCCGTCGTAAAGCCCGTAATGCCGATGATCACAGCGGCACCGCTCACATCGAGGTGTCGCGGTTCGTATTCCTCAATCTCCGCCGTCCCTTCCATGCGGAGCAGTCCCGCTGTTCCCTCCTGCAGTGCGCGTGCAAACGGTTTTGCATAGAGTTCACGGAACGTCGTCAGTCGGCTCTCTCCCGCCTCACAAAGCAGATGCAGCGCATCAACGAGATCCTGCTTCGCAATCGGTTTTTGCAGGAACGCCCGTATGCCGATCGCCTTGCCCTGCGTAATGAGGTTCAGATCCTTCATCGCGCTCACCATCACGATATTCGCGTCCGGATCCATTATAATGATGCGGCGGCTGCACTCGAGCCCGTTTGCATCGGGCAGATTCATATCCATCGTCACGGCATCGGGGCGCAGTTCCTCATAGAGGCGCACCGCCTCCGCGGCGTCCGCCGCCATCCCGCACACCTCAAAATCCGTATCCCTTAGATTCTCGGCAATCATCACGCGGCTGATCTTGGAATCATCGACGACCAGCACCCGTAATTTCCCCATATTCTTTCACCCTCTTTGACACAGTCTGAACTGCGTCTCCATTATACACGAAATTGGGTATTCCGTCACATATTTTTTGGCAAAACTTCGATCCAGTATCCGTCGGGATCCTCGACGAAGTAAATGCCCATCTCCGCGTTCTCGTAGCAGATGATGCCCATGTCCGCATGTTTTTCGCGTGCCGCAGCGTAGTCGTCCGTATAGAGCGCGAGGTGGAACTCCTTCTCCCCGAGATTATACGGCTCCTTACGCGTATGCAGATATGTCAACTCCAGCTCAAAATCCGTCCTGCCGTCCGTCAGATAAACGAGCGTAAAACCGGGCGCTTCCAAGCGCCGCTTCTCCCTGAAATCAAAAGCACGCGCATAGAATTCCATACTCCGAGACAAATCAAGTACATTGAAATTGACATGTGTAAACGAAAATGCCATCATGCCCTCCTATCAGGATACCAAAACATCGGCAGGAAAACCGTATCTTTCGTTACGATATTACGGTCGTCCGTCCCCCGTATCCACGCGGTCGAAGACCTCCGTAACTGCCTGCGGCGGCGGCGCGTCAAGCCTGCTCACAACGTAGATCGCGAGCAGGGAGAAGAGGAAGCCCGGTACGATTTCATAGAGCCCAAAGGGCGCGAACTGCTTCCATACGAGCACCGTCAGCCCGCCCGTCACAATACCCGCGAGCACGCCGCGTTCCGTTGTCCGCCGCCAAAAGAGACATGAGAGGAGCGCGGGACCGAACGCCGCGCCAAAGCCCGCCCACGCATAGGCAACCATATCGAGGATGAAATTGTCGGGGCTCAGTCCCAGATAGATTGCGCCCGCCGCGATCGCGAGAACGGAGATCCTGCTGGCCCAGACCAGTTCCTCTTGGGGTGCTGCGGGACGGAAACTGCGGCGGTAGATGTCCTGCGCGAACGCCGACGCCGCGACAAGGAGCTGTGCCGACGCCGTACTCATGATCGCTGCAAGTACTGCCGCGAGGATTAGCCCTGCCGCAATCGGTGGGAAGAGCTCCCCCGCCATCACGAGGAACACTGTCTCCGCCGCCGTTCCCTCAAGCGGCGTCCGCAGATAGACCGCGCCCACCATGCCGACGAGCAGCGCTGCCCCGAGCGAGATCACGACCCATGCCATCGCAATGCGCGTCGCCTGCGGCAGCTCGCGTGCGTCCCGGATTGCCATGAACCGCACGAGGATATGCGGCTGCCCAAAGTACCCGATGCCCCATGCCATCAGCGAGATGAACTCGACGAAGCCGAGCGTCGACCCATCGGGTTTGGTCAGCGGCGCAAAGAAAGAGGCATGCGTCGCATAGAGCATCTGTGCCGTCGCTGTAAACCCGCCGAGCATCAGCGCCGCGCCGACGGGAACAACGAGAATCGCAAAGAACATCATCACACCCTGGATGAAGTCCGTACGCGACACCGCAAGGAAGCCGCCGACAAGCGTATAGAACACGACGACACCCGCTCCGAGCAGGAGCGACGGCACATACGGCAGGCTGAAAATCGTCTCAAAGAGGCGTCCCGCCGCTACAAATCCTGAGGACGTATAGAGGATGAAAAAGATCAGAATAAAAATTGCCGGTACGACACGCAGCATGCCCGAATCACTCATAAAGCGATTTTCAAAGAAGTCCGGCAGTGTCAGCGAATTATTCGCCGCCTCCGTGTAGACGCGCAGCCGAGCAGCAACAAAATGCCAGTTCGCCCATGTTCCGAGGATGATGCCGAGCGCAATCCAGCCCGCATTCAGTCCGGCCACATACGCAAATCCCGGCACCCCCATCAGCATCCAGCCCGACATATCGGACGCCTCGGCGCTCATGGAGGTCACCCATGCGCCAAGCTTACGGTTACCGAGGAAATAGTCGCTCATGTTGCGCGTCCGCCGATAATAATACACCCCGATGCCCATCATCAGGAACATATAGACGAAGAAAACAATACTTATCTCTATTCGATCCGCCAAGAACAGCGCCCCTTACAATCAATTCAGCAATATGTTGCTCATTATACGAGATTTTTCATAGAAAAGCAAAATGTTTTCCGGATTTCCTCATTTACGTATGTTGGGCAACAATTCATAGCGCCGTCGGCAAATCGGCTTCGCTGCTCCTCTGTGAGACTTGCAACAACTTTTTCAATACGCGTTTTCACATAGTCGTTCTGCGCCGCAACGGTCATGTTCTCACAGAACATATACTCTTCGTCCGGAATCTCCACTTGATAGAGCGTCGGTTTATCGTGTTCAATCTGCCACTCTCCGCCCTCTTTTTCAAGGATATCCAAAGCCTCCCGCATGATAGCGGCGCTCTTTTCCATGCCTTTGCGTTTTTCATAGCGCGCGAGCTGTTTCTTAACATCCTCTTTTGCCGCCGCAAGATCGCCCTCTGCCCCTTCAAAAGCCATGAGCGCCTGATCCACAGGAGAGCCGTCTGCAAACCGAGCGCCGCTTTTCTCTAAAATCCAGCGTCCTTCTTCATCATGTGTATAGGTGTCTGTCTTTGTATGCACTTTAGGCATGTGTTCCAGCCATGTCTTATAGGCTTCGGAAATATGCCAATCCTTCGCAAAATACAGTCCCCACCCGTGCGCCTGATGTCCTTCACCCAGGCCAATCATGCCGAGGTCAAAGTGTTCAAACCAATACGGCGAGCCGTGCCATGCGATTTGATTGAATACCTGCTGCGGCAGAGAATGAATCGGATCGAAATTCGCTTTCCCCGTCACAGGGTCGATATAAAAATTCTTGTCTGTATCCTTGACACCGCGCAGCATATCCCTTATAGTTATATGCGAAGGGACTCCGTTGGCCACATTTACACCCTTGGTGGTGCCGTGGTACGGGGCTCCTTTTTTGTGTGCAATTTCAATCTCATAAAGTGATACATTCTGCGGGCTAATGGAGACTGCCCCGTTCATATCCTCTGCTGTAATAATAAGCGTTTTAAGCTGTCCCCCCGCTTTTATGGGGACCATGATGCGATAGTACCGCTGTACCGAATTTTTCCGCTCTTGCACTGTGCGTGCGCGCCCCGTGAGTCCCTTTGAGGGCTTAGCTTTTGTGTTCGAAGAAATATCAATGACACGTGCATTTTGAAGGACAGTCGCAAGATTACTGAGCGTCTTATTGCGCGCTTTAACATTTCTAGGATCACCCTGCGATTTACCAAACACGATATGTTTTTGACCGTAGGTATCTGTATTAGCAGGAATCCCAACAAGCGCGCAGAAGTCTGCCGTCGGAATTGGCGCTATTGTGCTAAGAGAGCGAATGTAGGCGAGCACGGCTTTCTTATCCGCTTTCTTGAGTACGTTCGCCATGCTGTCAAAGTCAAGCACAGGAACGTTCTCATTAAGGTTTACACCTTGTGCAACCGCCTGATACATATCCGCCTTGTGCTTCCCCTCACTGTCAAGGCCAAAGAACCGCTCGTAATAGTCTTTCGCTGTCAGCTTCTCGCCCGTCTTTTTCGATACGGCATTTGCAAAGATATCCGCATGACGGGCAAAGAGGATCGCATTGAGACGCGCGACGGGTGCCGTCTGTCCGCCAATCACCGAGAGCTTTTTCGACAGGTCACGGTACACATGGAACGCCTCGGGAGATAGTCCCTCCGTGAGTCTCATTTCCGCACTCGTCATTTCCTTCATGTGCGGCTTGATGCGCTCCATTACGGAAAGGTTCTCGCGCAGCTTCTCAATCGCAGGAGTGGCTTCTGCCATTGCCTCCGCCGTTTCGGCACTATCGGGGATCCATCCTTCGACCTTCGGCGCAGACGCATCGCCCGTTACCATGGCAACCGCCATATCCTCGAGTTCTGCAACAGTCGGCTTGCGCTTATGCTCCTTGAAGAAATCCCGATACCATAGATCATTTTCGCTGTAGCGGATGTATGTATCGTTGCCGACATCATCCTTCACCGTGAGAATTTGACCGCCTTTTCCCATGCCGTCTTTGAGGCGTGCAAGCGCGGGGGCGATGTATTCGTCGAGCTCCGCGCGCATTTCTGCGCGATCTTTTTATAACGTATTTAAAAAAATATATAGAAAGAGCCGCCGCACAAATATATGCACGTGTCGACTCTTTCTTTCTATGTGTTATATTAATTTTTCTTGTCAGCTCAGCTTAAACGTCTCAACCGCTGACTGAAGCTCAGTCGCCATCTCTGAGAGATGCTTGCTCGCGGAGGCAACTTCATGGACGGATGCCGTCTGCTCCTCAGTCGCCGCAGAGACGGTCTGCGTCTCGTCCGCAAGGGACGCAGCGACTTCTTCGATGCTGCGGATAGACGCCGTGATCCGCTTGCTCCCCTCATTTGTCGCCTTGATCGCCTCGGCAGAATACGCGATGCGCTCCATGAGCTGCGTGATCTGTGCGACAATCTCCCGGAATGCTTCGCCCGCCTCATGCACCGACTGCACACTGCCGATGGTCATCTCCGTGCCGGTCTGCATGGAAACAACAGCTTCCTGCGTACGTTTTTGAATCTCGGTGATGATGCTCGTGATATTCTCTGTGGCACTGCCCGACTGCTCGGCGAGCTTACGCACTTCCTCGGCGACTACGGCAAATCCGCGCCCGTGTTCACCGGCGCGCGCCGCTTCGATCGCGGCATTGAGCGCGAGGAGATTTGTCTGTTCGGCGATCCCGGAAATGGTATCGACGATTTCGCCGATTTGCTTCGACTGCTCACCAAGTGCACGGATGATGCCCTCGGTTTCCTTGACCGTCGTTTCGAGCTTGCCCATATTCCCAACCGCCTGCTCCACCTTGTCCGCACCGTCGGTGGCCGCGTTATGCGCCGACTGCGACGCTTCGGTGATGCTCCGGGAATTGTCCGAAAGAATCGTGAGCTGGCGATCCATGTCCTCAACAACCTCGATTGCCTCCGTGACGGCTTCTTTCTGTTTGACCGTCCCTTCTGCGACCTGCATGATGGAGTCTGCAACGAGGTTCGATGCCTGCGAAGTCTGTTCAGAGTTCTCTGTGAGGTGCTCGGATGCCGTTGCAACGGACTCGGCGCTGTTCTTTGCGCTTCGGAGCACGCCGGACAGGCGTTCCGTCATATGGTTGAATGCCGCCGCCATGCGCCCGAACTCATCGCCCGAATCCACGGTGAGCTTTTCAATCGCAAGGTTGCCGCCTGCGATTTCCTCCGCTGCACTGCCCATGCGAATAAGCGGTGCCGTCGCCTTTCCGGCCATGAAATAGGCAAGCCCGCCCGCTGCCGCAACGAGGATGATCCCCAAAATAATGATCGGAATCGCCGCCTGAATCCCCACCGACAGCACGTAGGACTTCGGCGTTGCTGTCGCAATGACCCACCCCGTCGTATCGTTCCGGTCATAACTCACATAGTAGGTATTCCCGTCTTTGAAGGTGACTTCCGTCGTCCCCGCATTGCCCGCGAGCGCGTCCTTCACAAAGTCGTACCCACTGGAGTCCGTGCGGTCTTCTTCTTTTTCAATCTTGACCTCGGAATCCGCAAGGTCTTTCCCATGACTGTCAATGATAAAGACGCGCGTATGTTCGTCCGATGCCGCCTTCACAAAGTCCGCAATCACGCCGAGGTCATAATCCCGCTGCACCATGCCGACGACCTTTTTCTGTGCGTCAAATACAGGCACGGCAATAACGGAGATAAACCGCCCTGTCGCCTTGCTGACAACGATATCCGAAATACTCTCCTTGCCCGCCATGGCATCCTTGAAATAGGCACGCGTCGCCGTATTTACAGGCTCTTTCCCATCGCTGCGCAGGAGCTGCTGCCCGTTCGTATCGGTGATAAGTGTCGGATTTGCATCCTTAAAGATATCATTCGTACGCTTCAGAGAGCCCTCCATATCCGCCGCATTTTCCACAGGGTTCTCAAGATAGCGAATCGTCTCTCCGCTCCCGGCGAGTGCCTTGATCCCGTTGCGGTTCTCCTCAAACAGCCCCGTGATGTTGGAATCGATCACCTTGACACGTTGCTGACTCACTGCTTGCAGCTGCTCAATTCCCCGGCTCACCGTGCTGTAAAAATTGACGCCGATGCTGATGAGCAGCGGCACTGCGCTGATGAGAATAAGAATGACGACCATCTTTGTTTTGACGCTTGCATTTTGAAACATCCCCTCAGACTCCTTTCTGACAATCCCCCAATATATTACGCTCTCATTATAACTATTTTTTACTCTGATGTCACATTTTTTATTGTATATCTAAAATTTTATATTGCAGAATTATTCTACTTTTCTAATATATGTATTTCCTCCTTATGTTTCCATTGATATTACTTATCTGATTAAGTCGTCTAAATTCAATACAGAACAATATTTTATTCCTCTAAAATCATTCTCCAAGAGTATAATCGCAAAACAAAACGACATCAATGCAAAGCGCAGCGATGCCGTATGTACTATTTTATTTGAGTCTCAAAGTGTTTTGATGAGCTGTGCGAGTTTATCCGCATGCTGTGCACTGCGCTTTTTCATATCGGCAACCGCCGCCGCATCCGAGCGTGTCGCATAGGAGACATTCCCGGTGTAGACGCGTCCGGCATACTCCATGCCGCAGAGTGCACAGGTGGAGACGACCGGCAGGAGGTATTCATCGATCTCGTGCCCGGCAGCTCCCTCCTTGCTGTACATCTCGGCAGGCGTGCCGGTCGTGAGTGATACGACAAGCTTCTTGCCCTTCAATTTATCACCTGTTCGTCCATGTGACCAGCCATGCTTGAACGTCTCTTCCATCCAGCGCTCGAGGAGCGACGGCAGAGAGTACCAAAACACGGGAAACTGGAGCACGACAACGTCCGCTTTCTCAAGCTTTGCCTGTTCGGCGGCGATGTCGATTTTATAGTCCGGATACAATTTGTCAAGATAGTCAAACTCAACCGAAGGGATGAGCTTCGCCAACTCTTCCATGATGGTTTTGTTTGCGACAGAATCGTTCAGATCCGTATGACCGGAGACCACAAGCACATTTTTCATCGGATATTCCTCCCATTCATTCCACTGTGCTCATTGTAGCACGGAAGCGGTAATGCGTCTATACTAGAGTACACTCCGATTTTTCCTGAAAAAATACGCGTGCAGCGCTCCCCTTGATGCAAAAGCGCAGGCTGCCGCAGCAGACGCGCCAACACAGTCTATCGGATGAATTGGAAGATATTCCAGGACTCCTTCCCTGTTTTTTCCTTCATGTAATATGCATAATTGGCAAGTATCGCGAAGAGGAAATTGACTCCGTAGCTGCACGCTTTGATTGCTCTGTGGGAAAACCCGAGCGCATCCAGCACGAGGCCAACCGCAACGAGGGTCAGAACTTGAACAAGTGCGGATCGCCACATGCCCTTGGTAAGAAAGAATATGAATCCGACGAGCATCACCCAGAGATTGATTGTGATGTTCGAGCGTTCAAACAATCCCATGGATTTGAGTGCCAAAGCCCCCTCTTTACTGTAGGGTTTTCCGTAGTTCTCATAGAAAGCAAATCGTTTTGCCCATTTTTCACTATATACTTTGCCAAAGTATTCTCGATCCTGCACGTCCATTACTATAACCTCCTTAAAACAAGAATGTATAAAATAATAAATTCATATCGTACCGCATTCCGGCAAACGCATACGGTACGATATGAAAACCATTCAAACGGCTTTGTTGGTATTCAGCACTGCGAAAGGGGGTCACAATATCCCATCCGGTATATCTGTATCATGCTTAGAGATAGCGGAGATAGACGTACACACTCGAGACGATGATCGTGAAGATCATAACGGGAAATGCGACCTTCATAAAGCTGAGGAAGGAGATCGGGCGTCCGCGCTGTGCCGCCATGGACGCGACGACGACGTTCGCACTCGCGCCGATGAGCGTGCCGTTGCCGCCGAGGCAGGCGCCAAGCGCGAGCGACCACCACATCGGGGTGAGGTCGCTGAGCCCCATTTGTCCCATATCCTGAATGAGCGGGATGAGCGTTGCAACGAACGGGATGTTGTCGATGAACGCGGAGGCAATCGCGCTCATCCACAGGATGAGCATCGCCGTCGCATCCTCGTTGCCGTTCGTGACCTTGATCGCCTCCGCTGCGAGCATCCGGATGACGCCCGTCTCGACAAGCGCACCGACGAGGATGAAGAGTCCGCCGAAGAAGAAGATCGCCGGCCATTCGATCTTTGAGAGCACCTTGGTGATCATATTCTCGTCTCGCGTCGCCGTGATGAGGAGCAGGAGCCCCGCGCCGAAGAGCGCGACGGTTGCGGACTCAAGACCAAGACTGCCGTGCAGGACGAAGAGCGTGATCGTGAGAGCGATGACGGCAAGGCATTTTCTGAGGAGTGTGTGATCCGTGATCTGCGCGCCCGCGGGGAGACGCATGATCTTTTCCTGGAGCTCCGGCTGTGTGTGCATCCCTTTTTTATAGAGGAAAATCAGGATGATCTGCACGAGCACGAAGATGAGGACGGAGATGAGCGTCAGGTTCGCAACAAAATCCATGAAGTCAAGCCCCACCGCGCTGCCGATCATGATGTTCGGCGGGTCGCCGATGAGCGTCGCCGTGCCGCCGATGTTGGAGGCTAGAATCTGCGATATGAGATACGGCATGACGTCCACCTTGAGCTGTGAGGTGATGCTGAACGTGATAGGGACGGTGAGGAGCACCGTCGTCACGTTGTCGAGCAGCGCGGAGCAGACCATCGTGATCGACGAGAGCACGACGAGCAGCGCAATCGGCTGTGCCTTTACTTTCTGTGCCGCCCATATCGCGAGGAAGTTAAAAAGCCCTGTCTCGCTTGTGATATTGACGATGATCATCATGCCCATGAGCAGTCCGATCGTATTGAAGTCGACGTGATGTACGGCCGTCTCCTGATCCAATATGCCAAAGAGGATCATGAGCATGGCGCCGAAAAGTCCGACAATGGTGCGGTGCACCTTTTCGGAGATGATGAGTGCATACGCGGCGACGAAGATCACGATCGCCACAGTTGTTGCTGTTTCCATCATTACACATCCTTCTTCTCACCAAGAGAAACGCATCACGTCGCCGTGATGATCACTTGGCGTCCGCTGCGCTTGATTTTGAGCTTGTAGTTCGTCACTTGCTCCTGTGCAAGCGTCAGCTTCAGCTCCATGAGCGCTCGGCCAAGTTCTTCCGTCTGCGCGGCGCTGAGCCCCGCACGCGCAAGGTCGGCGGGAGGTTCTTTTGCCGCCGCTCGGCGGGCGCGCTCCTCTTCCTCTTGCTCCCTGCGCAGCAGGGTCTCTTCGAGCGTCTCCTCGCCCTCGTGCCCCTGCATCATGGCTGTATCGGATAGACCTTTGGGAATCTTTGCCACGGCAAACCTCCTTATGCCGCTGCGGCGGCATGAACTATTGCCCGTGCGCGGGACTCACTTCACCTTGCTCCACGAGTCCTTCAGCCCGACAATACGGTTGAACACTATATGATCCGGCGTTGTGTCCGGGTCAACGACAAAGTAACCGACGCGCAGGAACTGATAGCTCGTCCCTGCCGCCGTAAGCGCAGCACTCGGCTCGATCTTCGCGTCCGTCAAAATCTCAAGGGAGTGCGGATTGAGCGCTGCGATGAAATCATCGTTCTCCTCTTCCTCGCTCTCCTCCGCACGCAGCAGACTGTCATAGAGACGAACCTCCGCCGTGAGCGCGTGCTGCGCCGAGACCCACTGGATCGTCCCCTTGACCTTCCGATTGGCCGCGGCGCCGCCGCTGCGCGTCTCGGGATCGTAGGTGCAGCGCAGTTCGACGAGATTGCCCGCTGCATCCTTGACGACTTCCTCGCATTTGATGATGTAGGCATGCTTGAGCCGCACCTCGCCGCCCGGTTTCAGGCGGAAGAATTTTTTCGGTGCACCCTCCATGAAGTCCTCACGGTCGATGTAGAGCTCGCGCCCGAACGGAACATAGCGATGCCCGCCGTGCGTCGGACTGTTCTCCGCCAAAAGATACTCCGTCTCTCCCGCAGGGTAGTTCGTGAGCACGAGCTTCACAGGGCGCAGCACCGCCATGATGCGCGGCGCGTGCCTGTTCAGCTCGTCGCGGACAGCGTGCTCGAGCATGGCGCTGTCCACCGTGCTGTTGCTCTTGGCGACGCCGATCTCCTCACAGAACGCGCGGATCGCGGCGGGCGGATACCCGCGGCGGCGCATTCCGGAGATGGTCGGCATCCGCGGATCGTCCCAGCCGCGCACATGCCCCTCCTCAACGAGTCGGCGCAGCTTGCGCTTGCTCGTGATCGCGCCCGAGAGGTTGAGCCGCGCGAACTCGATCTGACGCGGACGAGTGTTGACATCAAATCCCAGTGCTTCGAGCAGCCAGTTATAAAACGGGCGGTGCTCCTCGAACTCGAGCGTGCAGATCGAGTGCGTGATGCCCTCGATCGCATCCGAGAGCGGATGGGCAAAGTCATACATGGGGTAGATGCACCACGCGTCCCCCGTCCGGTGATGATGCGCATGGGCGATGCGGTAGATGACCGTATCGCGCAGAACGAGATTGGGCGATGCCATATCGATCTTTGCACGCAGGACACGCGAGCCGTCCGGAAACTCGCCCGCGCGCATCCGCCGGAAGAGGTCTAAGTTTTCCTCGACACTCCGATTGCGGTACGGGCTTTCCTTCCCCGGCTCGGTCAGCGTGCCGCGGTACGCGCGAATCTCATCCGCCGTGAGATCGTCCACATAGGCAAGTCCCTTTTCGATGAGCCGAACGGCATAATCGTAAAGCTGCTCAAAGTAATCCGAGGCATAGAAACGGCGGTCGTCCCACGAGAATCCGAGCCAGCGGATGTCCTCTTGAATGGAGGCCACATACTCGACGTCCTCTTTCGTCGGGTTCGTATCGTCAAAGCGCAGATTGCACAGTCCCCGGTAGTCCTCGGCGATGCCGAAGTTCAGGCAGATGGATTTAGCATGTCCGATATGCAGATAGCCGTTCGGCTCGGGCGGAAAGCGCGTATGAATGCCCGCCGTATGCTTCCCGCTGCGCAGATCATCGTCGATGATGTTCCGGATAAAATTCGATGTTTTCGCTGCTTCCGCCATTGCTTTGTCCCTCTATCCATATAATTCCATCTTGTCCTCTTCGCCGCAGCGGCGTGCCACATAGGCACGCATCCGTGCGACCCCCTCGGCAATGCCCGCCTGCGGGGGGAGACTCTCGATGAATGCGTCGATATAACCGCGGCTCTTGATGCGCCGCAGCGTCCATACAAAATTGATGTCGTAAATCCACATGAGCCGCACGATCTTGCGGTCGCCGTGCGTCCTGAGCCGATAGTAGTCCGCCTGACGTCCCGCCGCAAAGTCCGCGATAAAGTCCGGACTAACCTCCTGCGCCGCATCCGACGGCACGAATTTCGGCGCTTTGTCCGCCCCGTCGGGTGAGAGGAACGGCAGGAGGACGCGGTAGATGTCGAGTTTGTCCGCGTCGCGGATGAGCTTTGCGAAAAATATTTTTCGCCGATCGTTGCACGCGGGTATTTCCTTCTTATTGTGATATTTGATCGCGAATCGTACGAGTTCGGTATCCGCCGCGCATAGTTCGCTCAAGAGGTCGTGCTCCGCGATCACCTTCAATCCGAGTTCCGCGTGATCCTCCGACTGCGCATCGTTAAATGTTTGATAGACGGCATATTGACGAAACCGCCCCACATCGTGAAAGAGCCCGATGATCTCGGCGAGCGCCGTGTCGTGGGGCGTGCATCCGAGATGTCGCGCAAGCGCCCGCGCGTTCGCGGTCACATAGCCCGTGTGAATCTCCTTGAGCCGAATCCCGAGCATCACGTCGGCGTCGTCCGTGTGGTAGGAACGCATATAGGCGTGCATCCACGCGTGCATTTCGTGCAGGATTTCGTCCATATGCGTTCCTCCTTTCACATAGTCGTTTGACCCGCGCCGTTAATCGCAACCTTTTGCAGGAATCTGCGTGATCAACGCACCCGCGAGCAGGAGCGCGCATCCGCCGAGCTGCGCGGCGCTCATGACCTCACCGAGGATGAGCCAACCTGTGACGGCGGCAATCGCCGCCTCAAGCGAGAGAATCACCGCAGCCTGTGCGGGGCGCACATACGCCTGCCCGAGAATCTGACAGGTATAGGCGACGCCGCAGGAGAAGATACCGCCGTAGAGGATCGGCACCGCCGCCCCCACGACCGCAGCCCATGTGCACGTCTCGTAGAGAACCGCGAGCACCGTGCTCCCCACGACACAGACGAGGATCTGTACGAGACACAGCTCGATACCGTCCACCGCGCTGGCAAAACGGTCGATGAGCAGAATCTGCGCCATCCAAAAGAACGCGCTGACGAATACGATAACGTCGCCGATGTTGAGGTCGAACGATCCGTATGCCGAGAGGAAATACACGCCGAGGAATGCAAGCAGCGCGCCGATCCAGTTGACCGCGCGGATGCGCTGCCCGAGGAGCACCGCGCCGATCGGCACGAGGACGATGTAGAGCGTCGTGATGAACGCGGTCTTTCCCGCCGTGGTATAGAGCAGGGCGACCTGCTGCATTGTGACGCCCACGAACATGGCAAGCCCGACCGGAAGCCCTGCGCGAAAGCCGGAGCGATACGTTCCCGCCCGCCGCATCTGCGTGCGTTTTCCGCGATAGAGGAGCCACAGCAAGGTCAAGCACGCGGCGCCGAGTGTAAACCGCAGCGCCGCATAGGTATAGGGACCAAGCCCCTCCATGCCCACAACCTGCGCCACAAACGTCGTTCCCCAAAACAGCGACGCCGTGAGGAGCATCATTACACCGCGCAAGTTCCCCAATTACAACACCTTGGAGAGGAAGCTGCGCGTGCGCTCTTCCTGCGGATGCTCAAACACCTCGCGCGGCACGCCGGACTCGATGATGCGCCCGTCGTCCACAAAGAGCAGCCGGTCGCCCACCTCTCGGGCAAAGCCCATCTCGTGCGTCACAATGACCATCGTCATGCCCTCCTCGGCGAGCGAGCGCATGACGTCAAGCACCTCGCCGACCATCTCGGGGTCGAGTGCCGAGGTCGGCTCGTCAAAGAGCATGACCTTCGGATGCATCGCAAGCGCGCGTGCAATCGCCACGCGCTGCTGCTGCCCGCCCGAGAGGTTGTCGGGGTAGGCGTCCGCCTTCTCCGCGAGTCCCACGCGCGTGAGGAGCGCGCGCGCCGTCTGCTCCGCCTCGCCGCGCGCCGTGTGCCGCACTTTCAGCGGCGCGAGCATGATATTTTCAAGCACCGTCATATGGGGAAAGAGGTTAAAGCGTTGGAACACCATGCCGACCTCTTCGCGCACCTTGTTGATATTTGCCTCACTCGAAAGTGTGATGCCGTCGACGACGACCTCGCCCACCGTCGGCTCTTCGAGATGGTTCATGCAGCGAAGGAGCGTGCTCTTACCGGAACCGGAGGGACCGATGATGACGACGACTTCCTTCTCGTCGATTGAGAGGTCAATCCCTTTCAGAACCTCGTCCTTGCCGAACGACTTGCGCAGTCCTTTGATCTCAATCATTGACCCGGTACCTCCGTTCCAAATACGCGACAAGGCGCGAGATTGTGAGCGTCATCGCGAGATAGATGACGGCGACGCTCAGCCAGATCTCCATCGAGCCGTATGTTTTGGCGATGATGAGCTGTCCGCGGCGCGTCAGCTCCTCGAACCCAATGACCGAGACGAGGGACGAGTCCTTCAGCATCGCGATGAACTCGTTGCCGAGCGGCGGGATCACGCGTTTGAACGCCTGCGGCACAATGATGTAGCGCATCGTCTGTATCCACGTCATGCCGAGCGAGCGCCCCGCCTCCATCTGCCCTGCGTCCACGGACTGAATGCCCGCACGAAAGATCTCCGCCACATATGCGCCGGAGTTGATGCCGCAGGCGGAGATCGCCGCGATGAAGGGATCGATGCGCTGTCCCGTGATGACGGGGAGTGCAAAGTAAAAGAGGAAGATCTGCACGAGCAGCGGCGTCCCGCGGAAGAACTCCACATAGACCTCCGCGAGCATCCGCAGCGGCTTGAGCTTCGATATGCGCGCCACAGCGACGATGAGACCGACGATGAAGCCGATCGTCGTGGAAAGTACCGTGATCTGTATCGTCACCCCCGCGCCGACCAGCAGCAGCGGGAACGAGTTCACGATCAAATTCATGTCTAAATTCATAAGCACATCCCGATTCAATCATATTTTTGCGTTGTATAAAAACTCAGTTTCTATTATACCCTCTCAGAAAATGAATAGCAACAAGCGTTAATGAAAAATTCGGATAATCCTATATTCCATCTAAAATTATAAAAATCAATTCGGACGATATGATAATAAATCTAAATCGAATAAAAACTAGCATATCATGCATGTTTTGATAAAGATAAAAAACATAAAAAGACCGCCGTATACCAATATCTAATACGGCAGTCTTCCCTTTATGCTTTTGCCCACGCGGTGATACCCGCGATATCTCGCGGAGAGGTGCGGCAGCATCCGCCGATGATGCGCGCCCCCGCCGTACGCCAGCGCCGCGCTCCGGCGGCAAAGTCCTCCGCCGTGCCGTGCCACGATTTATCCGAGACACTATAATCCTCACCCGAGTTTGGATAGACGACGACAGGCTTATCTGTCTCGCGCCGTATCGCATGGATCAAGTCCTCTACATACTGCGGTGCGGTACAGTTCACACCGACTGCCGCAGCCTCCGGCACAGTATCCAGGAAGCGCGCACAGTCCGTAATCGGCGTGCCGTCGGAGATGTGTGCCCCGTCGCGGCAGGAGAACGAAAACCACGCAGGGATGCGTATCTCCTTTTCACGCAACGCGCGCACGATCGCTTGCGCCTCCGTCAGACACGGCAGCGTCTCACACGCGAGAAGGTCGGGCTGCCCCTCCGCAAGAAGGACGAGGCGCTCCGCATGGAACGCCGACAGCGTCTCTTCATTCACGCCGTAGTCGCCGCGGTACTCCGAGCCGTCGGCAAGATACGCGCCGTAGGGACCGACGGACGCAGCGACGAGCGGCGCCCCGCCGCTTTTTTCACGCCGATCCGACGAACAGGAAGTCTGCTCCTCCCGTGTGGATTCCTCTTGCGCATGATATTCGTCTGCGAGAGATTCCAAGCAATATATATCGCGCGCCTCGCGTGCGAGCTCCACGGATCGTACGATGAGCGCAGCTGCTTGTTCCTCCGTAAAGCCTTTTTTCACAAAGCCCTCGACCGTCGCCTGATAGCTCGCGCTCGTCACGATGTCCGCACCCGCGCGCAGATAGTCGAGATGGACGTCCCGCACGAGATCGGGACGCTCAAAGATCGCCTTCGCCGACCACAGCGCGTCGTTCACCGAGAAGCCGCGCGCCTCCAGCTCCGTTGCAAACGCCCCGTCAAGTACAAGGATATTTGACACAGCAAGACGTTCTTCTATGATATTCAACACAGACCTCCCTCACTGCACCGGCGGTTCTTTGCCGAACCACTTGCGGTAGATTTCCGCATACGTCCCGTTTTCCTTGATCGTACGAAGTCCTGCATTAAGCTGACCAAGAAGCTCGGTATTCCCCTTCTTAACGGCGATGCCGAGATCCTCTTGATTGATCTGCGCGGGCACTACTTTTGCGATGCCCTTGCCGCGTCCCTGCACATAGTATTCGTCGACAGGCGTATCGTTCACCACCGCGTCAACGCCGCCGTTCTGCAGATCCAGGAATGCGTCGGAAATCGTGCTGTACTCGCGCAGCTGCACCTCAGGAATGGTCGCACCGACCTCTGCTCCCGTCGAACCAATCGTCACGCCGACCTTTTGACCGCGCAGATCCTCAAACGCGTTATAACGCGTCTCATCTGCACGAACGACAATGCTCAGCCCCGCCTTATAATACGAATCGGTGAAATCCACGCTCTTCGCGCGCTCCTCGTTGATGGTCATATCCGATATAGCGATGTCGAGATCACCTGTCTGGAGCGCGGGGATCAGACCGTCAAAATTGAGATTCTTGATCTCGACCTCATGCCCCTGCGCTGCGGCAATCGCATGGATGATGTCGATGTCATAGCCTACATAGGCATGCGTCTTCTCATCCTGAAATCCAAACGGTGCATAGCTCGCATCCGTACCGACGCGCCATTTTCCGCCCTGCTCCGATGCCTCATTTGTACCGCCGCATCCCGCCGCAGCAAAAATGACCGCAGTGCCGAAGAGGAGCGGCACAATGTATTTTGATAATATCACGATAAATCATCTCCATTTCATATATACTAAATATGTTTTACATATATTACATGAAATTATGCACCGTGTCAACAGAAAGAATTTTTCGTGAATCAATATAACAAAAAGAGCATCCTCGTGTCCGGCACGTTGATGCTCTCTATCGTTTCCTATGCTGTTAAATGAGATTGTGTGCGCGCAGCGCCGCCTCGATCTGCGCCGTATGTGCAGGCTCCGGTTCCGAGAGAGGCATACGGAGCGTGCCCGTATTGTAGCCCAGCATCCGCATCGCGGTTTTGACGGGGATCGGGTTGACCTCGCAGAAAAGCGCGTCGATGAGATCGGCGTATGCGATCTGGAGCCGTGTGGCTTCGGTGACATTGCCGTCAAAGTAATTTTGGCAGATATCGTGCGCAATGCGCGGTGCGACGTTCGATAGGACGGAGATGACGCCCTGTCCCCCGAGCGAGAGAATCGGCACGATCTGATCGTCGTTGCCCGAGTATAGCACGAGGTCGTCCCCCGCCGCCGCACGCAGGCGCAGAATCGCCGAAAGATCGCCGCTTGCCTCCTTCACCCCGACGATGCGCGGGTGTTTCGCAAGCGCGGCATAGGTCTCCGTCTTGATGCACACGCCCGTACGCGACGGCACATTGTAGAGGATCGCGGGGATGTTCACGCTGTCCGCGATCTTCGTATAATGTGCAATCAGCCCGTTCTGCGTGCATTTATTGTAATACGGCGTCACGAGGAGCAGCGCATCCGCGCCCACACGTTCCGCATACTGCGAGAGCTGCACGGCGTACGTTGTGTCATTCGATCCCGTGCCCGCGATGACGGGGATGCGTCCGCGCGTGTGCTCCACAGCGAACCGAATCGCCTCTTTATGTTCCTCATCCGAAGTCGTTGAGGACTCTCCCGTCGTTCCTGTGATGATGATGGCGTCCGTGCCGCCCGCAATCTGATCGTCAATGATACGCCCGAGTTCCGGATAGTTGATGCCCGTCTCTGTAAACGGCGTGATGATCGCAACACCCGCACCGCGGAAAATAGGCTTCTTCATGGAAAACTCCTCCTCAAAATCATCTGCCGCCATTATCCCACGCCGGGCGTCAAAAGTCAAAAGTTTTCACGGATGTATTCATTAGATATGCAGTGCGGGACGCACCTCGCCAAAGAGCGCCGCGTTCTCCTTGAGCTTCTCTTCGCCGCCGAGCACGCAGCGCACATCGGCGCGCATGGCGTCCTCGATGAGCGGCGCGAGGGCGCGGATATCCGCCTGCGTTGCCGTGAGGATCTCGTCGCGGGCGCGCTGGCGATCCTCCTGCGTGATGCCGCGCAGGTAGAATGTCACTGCCATATCTCCTTTCATCTGCGGCGTGAGCGGCGCGTCGACGCCGCTCATCGTGCCGATGATGAATTTATCCATCTCGCGGTCGGATGCGTCGAATGCGCGGATATAGTCCGCCGTCTCGTCAAAGATGCGGAAGGTCTCAGCAAGGTTCGGATCGCGATAGGACGCGAGCACCATGAACCCGTTGCGATTGAACTGCGTCATCGCGCCGTACGCGCCGCCCTGCACACGGATGCGCGTCCAGAAATAATCGTAGCGGAGCAGCGTCTCGAGCACGCGGAGCGCGCCCGTATAGCGATGCCCGAGCTTGATGAAGTTCGCGCCCTTTGCGACGTACTGGACGCGGCTCTGCGTCGTCAGCCCCTCGTTGCGCGCCGCGATCTCCCATGTATAGGACGCCGCGGGGAACTTCTCCTGCGATAGTTTCTCTTGGAATGCCGCGAGCTGCGCCGCGATCTCATCGTATACCGCCGCGGGCGCGGTGATGCCGATCATGAGGTCGTTGCGGTTAAAGATCTGCGGCAGGATACGCGCAAATGCCGCCTGCATCTCGGCGTGGCGCGCGTCGAAATTCTCCTGAAAGGCGGAAAGGAAGTCGTGGAACGGCAGTCCGCCCGTCTCCGCATAGCGTCCCGACGGCATGAGGTACGCTGCGATCCGCGATGCGACGACCTGATTCGCCGCGCGCTGGAGCGAGAGCTCCATGCCCGTCTTGTCCTCGTCGATCAGCTCGCGCACACGCTTTGCACCGGAGTAATCGCTCTCCGTCATCATCTCTGTGAGGAGATCGAGGAGACGCGGCAGGTTTTCACGCAGGACTTTTGCACGCAGCTTGTAGCGCGGCGCGAGTGAATCCGGTTCCCCCGCGCGCGTATAGGCAACGATGTCCCCGCCGATACCGCCCGTGTAAAGGTTCCTTTGCACCGCAAGGTCGGCGTAGCTGCGCCGTGCCGTATCGACCGCGCCGAACATCTCCGCAAGGAGGTATGCGTACGGCAGATCGCTCTGCGCAACAGCCGCCAGTGAAAAGTAGAAATTCAGATAGACGATGCCGCTCGTCTCAATATCGGCATAGAGTATCTTTGTCCCCGCAATATCACGCACCTCGAGCGGCAGCGGCTCCGCGTCGGGGCGAATGTCCGAACGCGAGAGGATGGGGATCGTCGCAAGTGCTTCCGCAGTGTCGGGCGCTTCCTGCGCCGCCTTAAGCGCGGCGCAGTCCTCTATGACGCGGGCGATGTCCGCGGCGGACATCGCCGCTTTTTTTTCTGCGAGGATCTTCTCCTGCGCCGCCTCACGCTCTCTGCCGACCGTTCGGCTTGGCGCGAGCGTCACAAGCGCCTCGTGCGTATTTTCGAGGAAGGCTTCGCGGATCAATTGCTCGAAATAGCCTTTTTCCAGCCCGTCCTTGAGGTCTCTGAGCGCGTCCTCATAGTGCAGATAGGTCTCCGGCGCGCCGTCATAGAGCCACATTTTCATCATGCGGATGCCGTAGATGAGCCCCTTCGGCGAGGTACCGAAATCCGACTCGCGCAGACGGAACTCGATCGTATTGAGCGCGGCGCGGATCAGCGTCCGGTCGAGCCCGCCGTCCGCGAGCTTCGTTAGCGTCTCCTTGATCACGTGCACGAATGCATCCGCACGCGCCGTCTCCGATTTGCTCACCACGATGCTAAAGAACGGCTGGAGGACGTCGCTCTCGTAGTTGGAATCGACATCCCGCCCGAGCCCCGCGTCGATGAGCGCCTGACGCAGCGGCGCGCCCTGCATCCGCAGCAGCGCATGGTCGAGGATCTGGATCGCCATCACGCGCTTCATATCCGCCGTATCGCCGATGACCCAGCTCAGCGAGAGAAACGCGTTCTCCTCGAGTGAATCCTCCGCGCCGACGGGGTAGAAATGCTCCTTTGTCACGCGCGCCGGGAACGGCGCCTGCCGCTCGATGCGCGAGGGCACGGGAATCCGATCGAAATGCGAGAGATACTCCCTGTCGAGATACGCAAGTTTCTCCTCAATGTCCACATCGCCATAGAGATAGATATAGCTGTTCGACGGATGGTAATAGCGCGCGTGGAAGTCGAGGAACATCTCGCGCGTGAGCGAGGGAATTGCGTCCGGATCGCCGCCCGACTCGCATCCGTACGTCGTATCCGGGTAGAGCGCCGCCATGATGCGGCTGCCGAGCAGATCATCCGGCGCCGAGAGCGCGCCCTTCATCTCGTTGTAGACAACGCCGCTGTAACGGAGCGGCGCACCCGCATCGTCTAGTTCGTAATGCCAGCCCTCCTGCATGAGCACCCGCGGATTCTCACGCATCGCGGGGTAAAATACCGCGTCGAGATAGACGTCCATCAGATTTTGGAAATCGCGCGCATTGCGGCTCGCCACAGGGTACATCGTCTTGTCCGGGAACGTCATCGCGTTCAGGAACGTATTGAGCGAGCCCTTCACCAGCTCCACAAACGGCTCTTTGAGCGGATACTTGCGCGACCCGCAGAGCACCGAGTGCTCAATGATATGCGCGACGCCCGTATCGTCCGTCGGCGGCGTGCGGAAGCTGATCGAAAAGACCTTGTTGTCGTCCGGCGTCTCTAAGAAAAAGAGACGCGCCCCCGTCTTTTCATGGACAAACGTATATCCCGTTCCGTTTGTTTCCTTTATCTGCGACACGCCGATCAGGCGAAATCCATGTACGATGTCATCTATCTTCATATATCTTCCTCCTTCGTAATCTCTGCCATTATATCACAGGGAGGCTGATTCTCAAAATGTGTTGAAGAGGAGACATATTTTCTCAAAAAAGGAGCTGCACAGTTAGGTCAAGGGGTTCTTTCAACCTAACCGCACAGCTCCTTTATACGTGAGCCCTATTTATGGAGACCATTGCCCTGCCCTACAGCGGCGGAAACGCTTTCTCAGGGTACATCTCCTGCGCCGCCGCGTCATAGCGCCCGATGCCAAGGAACACACTACCGCTGTAGACGCGGTACAGACCCTCGCAAAGCGCGTCGTTCCGCTCCGTGGTAGAGAGTCCGCTGTAAAACGCCTTGACGCGCGCAGGGTCGAGTTCATAGCGCGGGATATGCCCGAGGACTTCATCAGGCGTGCACAGTGCCTCCGTGCGTACATTGGCTAGTTCTTCGAGCGTATAGGAGTCACTCAGATAAAATTCCCCGACACGCGTACGCAGGAGGAACCGCAGGAGCGCGGGCAGTCCGAGCTTTGCGCCGATGTCCATGCAGAGTGTGCGGATGTATGTCCCCTTGGAACAGTCGACGTCAAAGAGAATGCTATGCCGCGCAGGATTGTATTCAAGAAACGTAATGCCGTAAATCTCCACGCGCCGCACGGGAATCTCGACACCTGCGCCGCTGCGCGCGAGGTTATAGGCGCGCTTGCCGCCGATCTTTATCGCGGAATGCGCGGGCGGCCGCTGATCTATTGTGCCGATAAACCCAACGAGCGTTTTGATGACGACGTCCTCCGGCGGAAAGGAAAATGCCGGCAGTGATTCCGTGACCGTGCCGTAGACGTCGCCCGTATCGGTCGCGCATCCGAAAGACAGCTCGGCGCGATAGGATTTGTCCGCGATCTCCATGTACTCGATGAGACGCGCCGCGCGTCCAAGCGCGACGGGGAGCACGCCCGCCGCCGCTGGATCCAGTGTGCCGGCGTGTCCCACGCGTTTTTGCTTAAAAATACGCCGCACGACATCAATGACATCGTGCGACGACATTCCCGGCGGTTTCAATACGTTGATGAATCCGTCCATATTATTCGCTTAGTCCCCTCCCGATGGCGGCGAGGATCATGCTGCGCGCCTCGTCAAACGGTGCGTGCAGGGTACAGCCCGCCGCGCGGATATGCCCGCCGCCGTCAAATTCCTGCGCGATGCGCGAGACGTTGACGCCCTTGGAGCGCATACTGACGCGGTAGGTATCGTGTTCGAGCCACTTCATGAAGAATACGATCTGCGTTCCCTCAATGACGCGGAGCTTATCGAGCAGTCCCTCGGTCGTTTTGACCTCTTTCGCACGCTCCTCATCGATGAATACGGCGGCGACTTTGCCGTCATAGAACATCTCGAGGTTTCGGATCGCGCGCACCTGCGCCATGACCTCGTCGTAGGATTTCATCTCCATGGCGACGGAGATGATGTTCGGCTTCACGCCGATCTCGATGAGATCCGCCGCCGTGCGCATCGTGTGCGGCGTGGTATTGGAGAATCGGAAGAATCCCGTGTCCGTCGCGATCCCCGTGTAGAGACAGGTCGCCATATCGAGTGAGCATGTGCCGCCCATCTCGCGGATGATCTCGCACATGATCTCGCAAGTCGCAGCGCGGCTCGGATCGAGGTAAAGGTACTCGGCTTCCTCGTCGTTCGTGACATGATGGTCGATGTTGAGCACGCGTACCGCATCGACGGACGGGACAACCGCCCCTGTGCGCCGCAGTTCGACATCGCAGACAACAAGAAGGTCGGCGGTATAGCGTTCGCCCTCTGCAGGGCGCTCGATCAGATCGAGCCCCGGCAGTACGCGGAACGTGCGTGGGAGCTCGTCGTCGATGAGGACGCGCGCATCCTTGCCGAGGCTGCGGAGGAAATGCATGAGTCCCAGCGTCGATCCGATGGAGTCGCCGTCAGGACGGATGTGTGAAGTCAAAATGACGGTCTGTGCATCGTGCAGGAGACGCGCCGTATCGGTCAGATTGATTTTCATAGGGTCTCCTCCCGCGCCCCTGCAGGTTTTTCCTCATGAAGGGTGTTCAGTATGCGCTGGATATGATCGCTGTAATTCAGCGAGGTGTCGAGCGCAAAGCTGATCTCAGGGGTAAAGCGCAGTCGGATGCGTCTGCCGATCTCGCGTCGGACATATCCGAGCGCACGATTCAGCCCTGCAAGACTCTCCTGCACGCCCTTTTCATCCCCCATGACGCTGACATAGATCTTCGCCTCGCGGAGATCCTCGGTACAGGCGACGGATGTGACGGTCACAAAGCCGATGCGCGGATCCTTCAGATCATGGAGAATGATGTCGCTGATCTCCTGTTTCATTAACTCTTGGACTTTTTCAACGCGAACCTTAGACAAGCCGTCACGCTCCTTTCTTACTCCTCGGGCGCAGCCTCCGCTTGTGCCGCGGCTGCAGCTGCCGCCTGTGCCTCACGCTTTTCCTCGGCTGCTTTATTCGCCTCGGCGATGGAGGTTTCGATCTCCTCCATCGTATAGGCTTCGATGATGTCGCCCTCGGCGAAATCCTTGTAATCGACGATGGAAATGCCGCATTCGTAGCCCGCGGCGACTTCCTTCACCTCGTCCTTGAACCGACGCAGGGAGTCGATCTCTCCGTCGAACAGCTCCACGTTGTCACGCAGGATGCGGATCTTCGAATTGTTGTGAATCTTGCCCTCGAGGACGTACGAGCCCGCGACAAGCGCCTTGGAGAATCGCATAACCTGACGAATCTCAACGCGTCCCTGAATAACCTCTTTGTATTTCGGCTTGAGCATGCCGCTCATCGCATCCTTGACGTCGTTCAGCGCGTCGTAAATGACGCGGTAGGTGCGGATGTCGACGTTCTCGGTGTCCGCGAGACGGCGTGCGTTTGCATCCGGTCGGACGTTGAACGCGATGACGATCGCGCCCGACGCCGTTGCGAGCATGATGTCGGACTCGCTGACCGCACCGACGCCCGAATGGACGATGTTGACGCGTACTTCGTCGTTCTTGTTGAGTCCGAGCAGTGCGTTGTTCAGCGCTTCGACAGAGCCCTGCACGTCCGCCTTGACGACGATGTTGAGATCCTTGATGTCGCCCTGCTGGATCTGCTGGAAGAGTGCGTCGAGCGAGACGCTCTTAGACTTGATGAGATCGCGGCGCTGGTTGCCGAGACGTGCCTCGGCGATGGAGCGCGCCTGTTTTTCGTCGACGGCGGCGAGGATGTCGCCCGCCGACGGGACATCGTTCAGTCCCAAAATCTCAACCGGCATGGAGGGTCCCGCCTTCTTGACGTTATCCCCGCGGTCGTTGATCATCGCGCGCACATGTCCGTATGCTGTGCCGACGACGATGGAGTCGCCGATGCGCAGGGTGCCGCTCTGCACGAGGACGGTCGCAACGGAGCCGCGCCCCTTGTCGAGTTTTGCCTCGATGATGACGCCGCGCGCTTCGCGGTTCGGATTTGCCTTCAGCTCCTCCACCTCGGCGACGAGCAGGATGTTCTCGAGGAGTTCGTCAATGCCCATGCGCTGTTTTGCAGATACCGGCACCATGATGGTCTCGCCGCCGTATTCCTCGGCGACCAGTCCGTACTCCATGAGTTCCTGCTTGACGCGCTCGGGGTTCGCGCCGGGCTTATCAATTTTGTTGATGGCGATGATGATGGGGACATTCGCCGATTTTGCATGATCGATCGCCTCGACTGTCTGCGGCATTACACCGTCGTCTGCCGCAACGACAAGGATCGCGACGTCCGTAATCTGCGCGCCGCGCGCACGCATCGCCGTGAACGCCTCGTGTCCGGGGGTATCGAGGAATACGATCTTCTTGCCCTGACAGATCACCTGATAGGCACCGATGTGCTGTGTGATGCCGCCCGCCTCGTGCGTGCTGACGGAGGTGTTGCGGATCGCGTCGAGCAGCGAGGTCTTGCCGTGGTCGACGTGTCCCATGACGGTGACGACGGGCGGACGCTCTTTGAGCGTCTTCGGATCGTCGACGATCTCGGGGATCAGCGTCGGATCGACATCCGGCGGCAGCTCCTCGGTCGTGACGCCGAACTCGGCGGCAACGAGGGTTGCCGTGTCGAAATCGATCTCCTGATTGATGCTCGCCATGACGCCCATGAGGAGCAGTTTCTTGA
>NZ_AENV01000003.1:0-54177 GCF_000183625.1 Selenomonas sp. oral taxon 137 str. F0430 | reverse complement strand
CGACAGGGGTCCGAGTATCGTCACCGGCGCCCCTATCGGCTCGCATGCTCGCCACTTCCCCCGTTGCGACGGGGGAAACTCATATAACGAAAGGAACAAGCATGAAAGCAACGAAATGGTGGCAGAACACCGCCGTTTACCAGATCTACCAGAAGAGCTTCAATGACACGACGGGAAGCGGCACAGGCGATCTGCGCGGCATCACGGAAAAGCTCGACTATCTGAAGGATCTCGGCGCGGGTGCGCTCTGGCTCACCCCCGTCTATCCCTCGCCCATGGTCGACAACGGCTACGACATCAGCGACTACACGGGCATCAATCCCCAGTTCGGCACGCTCGCCGACATGGAGGAGCTGATCGCCGAAGCAAAGAAGCGCGATATGCGCATCGTCATGGATCTCGTCTACAACCACAGCTCCGATCAGCATCCGTGGTTTATCGAGTCGAAGTCCAGCCGCAATAACGCAAAGAGCGGCTGGTACATCTGGCGCGACGCGAAACCCGACGGCAGTGCGCCGACGAACTGGCGCGGCATCTTCGGCGGCTCCGCGTGGACGTACTGCGCGGAACGCGATCAATACTACCTCCATACCTTTGCCGAGGCGCAGCCAGATCTCAACTGGGAGAATCCAGAGGTACGTGCAGCCCTCTTTGCAGCGGCGAACTTCTGGCTCGACAAGGGCGTCGGCGGCTTCCGCATTGACGCGATCACCTACATCAAGAAACCCGCCGTCTTCGAGGACGGCACGCCCGACGCGGCGGACGGCATGGTGAGCGTCCACACAATGACGGCGAACACGCCCGGCATCCTCGATTTCCTCCACGAGTTCCGCAGGGAGGTCTTTGACGGGCACGACATCTTCACCGTCGGCGAGGCGAACGGTGTCAGCGTGCCGGAGCTGCCCGACTGGGTCGGCGAGAACGGCGTATTCTCGATGCTGTTCGAGTTTGCGCACGTCCTCGTCCCCTACGAGGACGGCGAATGCTGGTCGAAGATGGTTCCGTGGAAGCTCACAAAGCTCAAGGGCGCACTCTCCGCGAGTCAGGAGGGTGTTGCCAAGGAGGGCTGGTATCCGATCTACTTCGAGAACCATGACCGCGCACGCTCGGTGAACTACTTCTTCCCGAAGGGCGGCGATGCACGCCTTGCGGCAAAGGCACTCGCGACCATTCTCATGACTCTGCGCGGCACGCCCTTCATCTACGAGGGCGAAGAGCTCGGCATGACAAACGTCAAATGGGATACGATCGACGCATACGATGACATCTCCTCCCACGGGCAATACGAGCTTGCACTGAAGGAAGGATTCTCGCCCGCAGAGGCACTGTCCTTTGTCCACTTCAACAGCCGTGACAATGCGCGTACGCCGATGCAGTGGAACGATACGGCGAACGCCGGATTCACCACAGGTACGCCGTGGCTGCCCGCAAACGAGAACTATCACACAATCAATGCGGCGGCAGAGGAAGCGGATGCGGACTCCGTGCTCAATTACTACAAGCAGATCATCCGTCTGCGCAAGACGAATCCCGTACTGCTCAACGGGGTCTATGAGGAACTGCTTGCCGAAAACGAGCAGATCTACGCATTCTCTCGTACAGAAGGCAATCGCCGCATCGTTACGGCAGTCAACTTTTCCGCAGAGGAGGCACAGCTTCCCGCAGGATTTTTGAGGGGCGTGCGGCTCATCGGCAGCTATGCGGATGCGCCAAAGGCTGCGCTCCGTCCGCTCGAGGCGGTTGTCTATGAGGAGGAAGTAAAATGAAGGTAGCGGCAAGCGATTACGACGGCACGCTCCTCCGGGGCGGCAAAATCGACGAGGAGACTAAGGAGGGCATTGCCCGCTGGCGTGCCGCAGGGCACAAGTTCGGTGTGATCTCGGGACGCGACTATGGGATGCTTGTCCCGCAGCTTGAGGAATACGGCGTGGAGTTCGACTACACCGTCTGCAACAACGGCGGCATCATACGGGGTGCGGATGCAGCCGTCCGATTTCAGGCGGAGATTGATCCTCGCGCGCTCACGGCGATTGCGTCGGAGCCGAGCGCACAGAAATCCTTCCACTTCGCCTTCTCTGCAGCAGATGTGACCTATCTCTGCCACCACTCCGAGGGTTCGTGGATCGAGCGCGAGGCAAAGGACTGGGATTTCCCCATCGTCTACATCGAGGAGAGCGAGATCGGAGGACTGACGGGGATTCAGCAGTTCTCGCTCGGCTTTCATGAACCTGCTCTCTCGGAAGAATGTGCGGCGGTGCTGAACGCAAAGCTCAGTGACAAGATTCATGCGTTCCCAAATGCGTGCAGCCTTGACATCACGCCCGCCGGCATCAGCAAGGATCAGGGCATCCGCACCCTCCTCTCCGTCATGGGATGGGATGGCGCGGAGGTGTTCGCCATCGGCGACGAGACGAACGACCTGCCGATGCTGAAGGCATGGGGAGGCTACTCGCTTACGACCGCACGTCCCGAGATACAAGCACAGGCGAAGCAGGTGTTCCCGAGCGTCGGCGCGATGCTCGATCACTTTTGCTAAGCTATCACTGATAAGTGGCGCCCCTTCCACCGCTTACGCGGTCCCCCTCCCCCGTTTCGAACGGGGGAGGCTAGGGCGAACCGATAGGGGCGTTCCCACAACTTTTCTTGGGAGGAGTTACCATGGGATTTGATCGTGAACGATTTGACGAGACAAAGGCTGCCTTCACCATAGACAACGATGCGCTCCGCAAAATCGCTGATGATTTCCGTGCCGATATGTGCGCGGGGCTTGCCGGCAAAGAGGGCGCAACGCTCCGTATGCTCCGCTCCTACGCAGGACTTCCAAGCGGAAAGGAGCACGGCTCCTTCCTCGCGCTCGACTTCGGCGGCACAAATGTACGAGCACTTCGCATCCTCCTCAAGGGCGGCGGCGAATATGAGGTACTGAGCAAGGTCGCAAAGCCGCTCACCCTCCCCGGTGTCTATGACTACGTCAGCGCGGATGCAACGGCGGAAGAAATGTTTGACTTCCTCGCTGAGATCATCGATGAGGCGATCGAGGGAAATCGCACAACGAAATACCTGCTCGGACACACCTTCTCCTTCCCCTCGCAGCAGACCGACCTCTACAATGCGAAGCTGATTGTATGGACGAAGGAATTCGCCACGCAGGGGGTCGAGGGTAAGGTCGTCAACGACCTCCTCAAAGAGGCACTCGCACGGCGCGGCATGAGGAACGTCGAACCCGTCGCAGTTATCAATGACACGGTCGCAGTCCTGCTCGCGGCAGCATACAAGCACGAGCACACCTACATCGGCTCCATCTACGCCACGGGGCAGAACACCTGCTACTACGAGGAGTTCGCGGACGGCAGCGAGCCGCCTACCGTCATCAACATGGAGTCGGGCGGCTTCGGAAAACTGCCCTTCTCCAAATACGATGAGATTCTGGACAGGGAGTCCGAGCAGCCCGGCGCACAGCGTCTTGAGAAGATGGTATCGGGACGCTACCTCGGGTCGCTCTATGGCGCGGCGCTCGCCGACCTCCTCGGTACGGACGGGGTTTACCCCTTTTCGAGCATTGAACTCTCCGAGATCATCGCAGATGCCTATCTCGACCGCCATTCGGCGGGCGCCGTCATCGAGGCAAAAACGGGCATGACCTTCACCGCCTCCGAGCGTGCCCTTCTGCAGGAGCTCGCGACTGCAGTCATCGTCCGCTCTGCACGCATCGTTGCGGCGACCTACGTCGCCATCATTCAGCACCGCATGGGTGAAAACGCGCTTGAGAACCAGTTCGTCGCCGTCGACGGCTCCGTCTATGAGAAAGTCCCGCTTGTCGCGCATCATCTGCGTGGTGCACTCGACACGCTGCTCTTGGACGAGGCGGTCAACGTCAAGATCATCCTCGAAAACACCGGCTCCGCCCTCGGCGCAGCACTCGCAGCAGCTATGACAGAACGAAATGAAAGGATAAAATGAAATCGGTTCGTTGTAAAATGAAGTTGAACAGCTAAACAAAAACAAAATCCATAGTGACATCCCGTGCTATAATGGTTCCGCTACAAAACATCAGCAAAGGAGCAATCACTATGGATTACGCCTATTCTACCACAATGGAAGCTGTTCGTAAATCGGGAAAGCACTTTACCCGGGAGTGTATAATAAACTGTGTAAATAGGGATACAGCTTAGGAACACTCCCCGTGAGGGGAAGTCAAAAACTAAGGAGGAAACCTTATGTCAAAGAGCCCCCCCACGGCGCGGTGCAACGCTCGCCAAGGCAATTATCGAAGAGTATCAACCCAAAACCGTAGAGGATATGCAAAACGCCCTCAAAGAAATCTTCGGTCCCATGTTTGAAGCCATGCTCAACGGCGAGATGGAAAACCACCTCGGTTACATGAGCAACGAGCGCAGCGAAAAGGATACAGCAAATCGCCGCAACGGATATACCCCCAAAGTCCTCAAAACCTCAGCAGGCGAGGTTCCCATCAGCGTCCCAAGAGACCGTGACGGCTCTTTTACACCGCAAATCGTTCCCAAAAGACAGACGGACGTTTCGTCCATTGAAGGAAAAGTGCTCGCGATGTATGCCAGAGGAATGAGTCAGCGAGACATCTCCTCCACCATCGATGACATCTATGGCTTTATGCTCAGTGCCGAGCAAATCTCGCATATTACAGACAGTGTGCTTGACGAGCTGCATGAATGGCAAAATCGACCGCTCAAGGCATTTTATCCATTTGTCTTCGTTGACTGTATCTATGTTTCAATGCGCGGTGACAAAGGCGTATCTGATCAAGCGGTATATGTGATCCTCGGATATGACCTAAAAGGCAAGAAAGACGTTCTAGGGCTATGGATGGGAGATACGGAAAGCAAACATCACTGGATGCAGGTATTTGACGAGATCAAAGCACGCGGCGTACAGGACATCGGCTTCATATCAATGGACGGAGTGAGCGGCCTGGAAGACGGCGCAAAGTCGATCTTTAAGAACGTGGTGGTACAGCGGTGCATTGTTCACCTGATACGCAATTCTCTTAAATACGTTCCGAGCAAGGATTACAAGGCATTTACGGCACAACTTAAAAAGATCTATGGGGCAGTTAGCCTTCGGGCTGCACAGAGCGAATTTGAGAAATTCTGTGAGACTTGGAGCAAGTATCCGGGCGCAATTCGCGTATGGAAGGACAACTTCCGGCATGTTGAGCAGCTTTACCAATATGGCAGTGATGTCCGTCGTGTCATGTACACAACAAATGCGATAGAGAGCGTCAATGCAAGTTTTCGCAAAGTAACGAAGCAGGGGGCATTTCAAAGCGAGACGGCTGTGTTCAAGGTGTTTTACTTACGGATCAAGGAGCTGTACAAGAAGTGGAAGGGACACTCCATTCAGAACTGGGCGATTGTGATGAATCAACTCTGTATTGATGAGCGGCTCGGACAGATGATCCGAAAATATTCCGCTCTATAAGAAACTTACACACTTTACTTGACATACCCACATTAAAAAGAGAAAATATAAATACAACAAAAGGGGACGGCCGCATTTGCAGTCGTCCCCTTTTGCGTTGTTGTTAGGTGTGGTGTTGCTAAGTGTTGTTAGTCGTTTGCGTAAAGAAGTGTGAGTTCGCCGGTGCGGCGCGTGGCGGCGAGATCGATGACACGCTGGTTGCGCGATCCGCGAAAGTGCAGCGTGAGATCGCGCAGCTCTTCGCGGTAGTCGCCGTCAACGAGGACGTCCAGTTCTTCGAGCAGCGCGTCCACGTCCGTGTCGCCCTGTGCGCGGAGTTCTTCGAGAGTAAACCCCGTGTAGCTCCACACATCGAGCCCACGTGCGTGTGCGGCGCGTGCGAGCGGGAGCAGTGCCCCCGGCTGAAGGAACGGTTCGCCGCCGCTGAGCGTCAGCCCCGTGAGGAGCGGGTTTTCATCCAGCTCCGCGACCACGGCGCCGACGGTTGTCGTGCGTCCGCCGACGAGCGGCTGTGTCTCCGGATTGTGACATCCGGGGCACCGCCGCGGACAGCCCTGTGTAAAGACCGTCAGGCGGATGCCCTCACCGTCGACGATGGAGTCGCGGGCGATGCCGGAGATGCGGATCTCAGTGGAGTCCGTGCTTGACACGCTCGTGTTCCTCGGCGCGCTTGGCGTTGTTCCAGCGATCCGTGGTGCCAACGAGATAGCCCGTGATGCGGCGGACGCGCTCGAACTTCGGCTGACGCACTTCGTAGCCGAGTGTGACGCGACCGTCGTCCGTGCCCGTGATGGAGAGGCTGTCGAGCTTCTCGTTCGTCTGTCCCTCGATGTACGAGATGTAGTTCTCTACCTCGTGCGCGGTGACATCCGTAAGACCGTTTACCGTGACGTTGATATCGTTGACAATCATGCTGCATTCTCCTTTGAGTTCCGCCGCATGCGGCGGGATAATGTTTTGGGCGTTTGTTGCGCCGTCTGGTGAGGATTATACAACATGTAGTGGGCAGGAGTCAATAGGAAATCTATATATAGTTGTTTTACACAGACTTATCCACAGAAAAATTTTGGGAAAAAGATATGGCAATGTCGATTTTTCCAATGAAAAAAAGGCGCCTCGGGCATTCCGGCGGCGCCAAAATTATCCACAATAATCCGCCGCTCATGGCGGTGTATTCTGTGGATAAGCCTATTCGTTCGCTTCCTGTTCTTGGATGATGGTGCGGATCGGATAGGGCATGTCAATGCCTTCTTTGCGGTAGCGTTCGGTGAGCGCCTTGATGAACTCGTGCTTGATCACGCCCTGATGGTCAAAAAGACTCGACTGTAGGACGACGACAAAGTCGATGGAGGATTCGCCAAAATCCGTGAAACGCACGACCGGGTTCGCGCTTGCATCCTCGTCGACGCGTGCGAGCACTTCGCGTGCCGTCTCGACGGTGACGCGCTCCACGAGCACGAGATCACTGTCGTACGCGACACCGATGGGAACACTGATGTTGATCTGATTGCTCGGCAGACTGTAGTTCGTAATGTTTGCGCCCGCAATCGTTTTGTTTGGAATGACGATGGTATTGCTTGCGCCGACGGGGATGATGGTCGTGAACCGCCATGTGATGTCCGTGACGCGCCCTTCCTCACCGCTGCTGAGTTTGATGTAGTCGCCAAGACGGAGCTGTTTCGAGAGGATGAGATGGAGTCCCGCAAAGATGTTTGCGAGCGTTTCCTGCAGGGCGAGCGCGACTGCCATGCCGCCGACGCCCGCTGCCGTGAGGATGGGGGCAATGGAGATGCCGTAGTATTGGAGGATGACAAGAATCCCCATCGCGTAGATGACACCGATGAGAATGCTGTTGAGCAGCGTCGTCTTTGGCAGATTTTTGTCCGATCGCTCGAAATACATGGTGACGACGCCGTCCACGGTACGCGCAATCACGCGTGTGATGGTCAGCACGTTGCTCGTAAAGAGCAGATAGGAAAATAATTTTGTGAGCGTCGGCGAGATCTCCACGGCGTCAATCGCCCAGTAGAGACCGATGATGAAGCTGAAAAAAATCGGCACACCGTGCATAGAGCGGATGAGCACATATTTCCAAGTGCTTTCCTCCACCGCGAGGTGGCGGTTGACATAGCGGCGGATCAAGCGGTCGGCGATGATGCCGACGGTGAGCGCGGCGCAGACGATGCAAACCGGGACGAGGAGAAGATCTAAAAGCGTATGGAGATCGAGATCGAATAGGGCAGTCAAGATGAGCTCCTTTCAAAAAGCTGGCTGCGTTCAGGCAGGGAGAAATTCTTCCTGCGCGGCGATAATGTGCATCGTACCGAACGGACTTGCGGCGTCGCATCGGAGGACAGTGCCGGCAGGCAAAGGGGCGGCGTACGCATGGCTCGGCGGCTCTTCGATAGAGACAGCATGTCCGCGCGCGCGCATTTCGGAGGAAAAATGCCCGTTGATGACGTTGAAGAGTTCCCCTGCGGCATCGACGGCGAGCTCCTCGGCGGTGTCGAGACAGACGCCGCTGTAGCCCGCCGCGATCGCATAGAACGCGTCCGCAGGCATGGCAAGTCCCACGATGAAGGGCAGACCGTCCGCCGTGAGACGCTGGGACAAGGTAATGTATGGGGGCGGCGTGTCCGCAGGCTGTGCGGACACGGATGCCTCCACATGTGCATAGACCGAGAGCCCATGCAGGAATGATGCCGTATATGCACCGAACAACTCGCTCATGATTCCTCCCGATACGCGCGTATCTTGGCGAGCGCTGTTGTGATCTCGTGGTCGGCATATGGCTTTTGGATGAACATGAGCGCGCCGCTTGCATGGGCGCGGGCGACGTTCTCCTCCGACGCGTCGGTCGAGATCATGACGACGGGGAGACGGGGGTGCACCGCCCGCAGGCGGCGGAGCGTTTCGCATCCGTCGACGCCGGGCAGTATGACGTCGAGAAAGACGCCGTCGGGCAGATCACTCTCCGCCTGTTTCAGCGCCTCTTCGCCATTCGCAGCCTCGACGACGGTGTGACCGCGGTCGGAGAGCTCCGCGCGCAGCTTGAGCCGGACGAGACGCGAGTCGTCAACGATGAGGATTTTCATGTGGGGGATTCCTCCTTTGCAGGGAGCGCCGCCGCGCCAAAGGCGTGCGGGAGCAGTTCGGCAGGCGAGAGGACATGCATATTGCCGCGTAAATTCGCGAGGATGACGCGGCGGATGGGAAACTCCGCCATCACCTGCCGGCACATGCCGCAGGGGGCGCAGACGTCCGGGCTGTCCGCCACGATGGCAAGCGCGTCGAAATCGCGCTCCCCGTCCGTAACGGCGCGGGCGATCGCCGCGCGCTCGGCGCAGATGCCGACGGGATAGGAGGCGTTCTCGACGTTCACGCCGCCGTAGACGCGCCCGCTGCGCGCAAGGAGAGCCGCCCCAACGGCGAACCGTGAGTAGGGCGCATAGGCGTGCGCACGAAAGCGCATCGCCGCCGCAACGAGTTCTCTATCGGTCATGATACCCCTCCGCGTCCACCGTGCCGTAGATGAGCTTCTGCGGTGCAGGCGGTATGGCATCTATGGCATAGGCGTCTCCGAGACGGGCGAGGCCCGCCGTGAGCCGCTCCTCGCTCTCGGCATAGAGTGTTGCGAGTGCATCGCCCGTTGTGACAGGATCGCCGTATTTCTTGTCGAGGTAGATGCCCGCGGCATGGTCGATCGGGGCATTTTTGTCCGCGCGCCCCGCCCCGACGAGGACGGCGGCACGACCGACGGTCTCAGCGTCGAGACGCGCGATATAGCCGGTCTCTTTTGCCGTGAGCACGCATTGATGTTTTGCCTGCGGGAATTTGCGCGGATCGGAGAGCACGGCGGTGTCGCCGCTCTGTGCCGCCGTCATGCGGGCAAAGGTCTCGAACGCCGATCCGTCCGCAACGGCGGATTCGGCGCGGGAACGGCAGTCCACGCGCGTACCGCATCCCGCCAGATGCAGCATTTCCGCCGCGAGGGAGAGGGAGACTTCGCGGAGATCGGCGGAACCCTCGCCGCGCAGTACCTCCATCGCCTCGGTGACTTCAAGGTTGTTGCCGACGGCATTGCCGAGCGGGACGTCCATGTTCGTGAGGAGCGCGGCGGTCGAGAGTCCCGCGCCCCGACCGATGTCAACCATGAGGGCGGCGAGCGTGCGCGCCTCCTCGGCGGTCTTCATGAACGCGCCGCGCCCGACCTTCACGTCGAGGAGAACGGCGTCGGCGCCGCAGGCGAGCTTCTTGCTCATGATGGACGATGCGATGAGGGGGATGCTGTCGACGGTCGCCGTCACATCACGCAGAGCGTAGAGCAGCTTGTCCGCGCGCGCGAGCGTCCCTGCCTGCGCGATGAGACTCATGCGGCAGTCGCGCACGACGGCGAAGAACTCTTCCTGCGTGAGGTCGGTGCGGAATCCGGGGATGGACTCGAGCTTATCCACCGTGCCGCCCGTATGTCCGAGCCCGCGCCCCGACATCTTCGGCGCATAGCAGCCGCACGCCGCAACAATGGGACTTACGATGAGTGTTGTCTTGTCACCGACGCCGCCTGTCGAATGCTTGTCAATCTTGATGCCGTCGATGGCGGAGAGGTCGATGCGGTCGCCCGATGCCGCCATGATTTTCGTGAGGTTCGTGGTCTCCTCGGGCGTCATTCCATTGAAATAAATTGCCATCAGCATGGCGGACATTTGATAGTCGGGGATTTCGCCCGCAACATAGCCGCCGATCATGTAGGAGAGTTCGTCGTAGGAGAGCGCGCCGCCGCGCTTTTTCACCGTGATGAGGTCGTACATATTCATGGCGCACCTCTAGATCAAGATGGAGGGGAGGAAACTCTCGCCCTTGGTCGTGAGCGGCACGTCGAACATGTCCGCGATGCTTGCGCCGATCATGGCAAAGGTCGGATATGTGCCGAGACTGTGCGGCGCGATGTAGGCACCGTAGACGAGGAGCGGGACATACTCGCGCGTGTGATCCGTGCCCGCCGCGCCGGGGTCGCAGCCGTGGTCGGCGGTGATCATGAGAACGTCGCTCTCCCTCATGCGTGGGAGGAATGTGCCGAGCCAGTCGTCGAACTCCTGCATGGCACGCGCATATCCTTCCACGTCGCGGCGGTGACCGTAGATCATGTCGCCGTCGACGAGGTTGATGTAGGCGAGCCCGGTGAAGTCCTCGTCCACGAGGGTCGTCGTCTTCCTCATGCCGTCCGTATTGCTCTCGTTCACGCCGAGCGAGCGCGTCAGCCCGCGCCCCGCGAAGATGTCCGAAATCTTCCCGACGCCGATGACGTCCTTGCCCGCGTGCTTCAGCGCGTCGAGGATCGTCTCGCCCGTCGGTTCGAGAGAAAAGTCGTGACGGCGTGGCGTGCGCTCGTAGTTTGGATACGCGCCGACGAAGGGGCGCGCGATGATGCGTCCGACGGCGTGCGCGCCGCACATGATCTCGCGTGCTTTGCGGCAATAGGCATAGAGCTGCTCGACGGGAACGCAGTCCTCGTGCGCCGCGATTTGGAGCACGCTGTCGGCGGATGTGTAGACGATGAGCGCACCCGTCTCCTCATGCTCCTGTCCGTAGTCGTGGATGACCTGCGTGCCCGAGTAGGGCTTGTTGCAGAGAACCTTCCGTCCGAACGCCGCTTCGAGCTGCGCGATGACGTCCTCGGGGAAGCCGTCCGGATAGGTTGGCAGCGGCTCGTTGCGCACGATGCCTGCCATCTCCCAATGCCCGATCGTTGTGTCCTTGCCGCGCGAGAGCTCGCGCAGGCGCGCGTACGCTCCCACGGGTTCATCGTGCATCCTGCCGCAGTCTACGCCGTCGATGTTGTAAAGCCCGAGCTTTCGGAGATTCTTTGCGGGGAACAGTCCGCTCTCGGTGACGGAGCGCAGCGTGCTGCACGTCGCCGCGTCGCCGAACTCCGCTGCGTCGGGGGCTGCGCCGATGCCGAAGCTGTCGAGCACGATGAGGAAAACGCGGTTGATGCCTGTGTTTTTCATGGAACTCAAATCCCTTCTAATTCAAGACCCGCACGTTTGCGTGCGCGATACTCGCGGTCGAGGATGCCGAGGACGACGAGGTTTTCGTAAACGCCCTTGTGGAGCAGTGTCTCACGGATGAGCGCCTCGCGCACCATGCCCTCGGACTCGTAGAGGTGCAGCGCGCGCGCGTTGTAGTCCTTGCAGTCGAGCCATGCGCGGTGGGCGCCGCAGACGTCAAACGCCCATGCCTTCAGGAGCTGCATCGTCTCGTGTCCGTAGCCGCAGCCCTTCTTCTCGACGACGACGTGCGTCCACTCCTGCTCCTTGCTCTCGAGCAGCAGCCCGCCAACGTGGAGGTAGCCGACACGCACGAGCGGCTCCTTCTCCACGACAATGAGGTCGAGCGCCGCCTTTCCTTGTAAAATAATCGTCTCGTGATCTGCGCGGGAAAACGGGACGATGTAGTCCCGGTTGTCCTCCGCCTCCTGCAGCGCGCAGATGTAGTCGATGTCCTCCGGCTCTGCGCGGCGCAGGAAGAGACGCCTGCTTTCTCTTAGGATTTCCGCCATCATGTACTCCTTTTATGAAAGAACTTCTCTTTGCTATTTTACATTGAATCGCCCCGTCAATGCAAATATTTTACGCGGTGGGCGCGGTGATCGGCGCATAATTATAGATTGACGCGGCACGGGGAAAATCATATAATGGAAAGACTTGATAGAGATTGTACCAAAGGAAATGGGGAAGCAGGCATGGGAGAGCAGAAAAAGCCGACCGTCCGCGAAGTGCTTTGGCGCAAGAAGCGTGCGCGCGACCGGGTGCTTGCCACGGTCGGGAATCTGTGCGATGAGGCGTGGGCTATTTTTGAGAAGATCGCAGCGGATCGCTCGGCGACATCGCGCGACGCTGTGACCGCACGCGAGATGAGCCTGCGGCTGCGCTCGCTTGCTTATGTTATTGAAGGGGAGCATTACATCGACCGCATCGCGTTCGAGCTGCGTACGAAGGATGCTTACATGACCGCAGCCGAGGTCTCAAAGGCGTATGTCTCGGAAATGGCGATTCCTTATCTCGACGGCATTTTGAACTACGGGAAAAAGTGCAAATGGGACAACAAGACGCTCGAAGAGGAATACATGGAGTCGCTTGAGAAATCGCTCGAAGAGATCCGCACTGCCGTGACGCCCGTCCCCGAACAATTCGTGGTCGAGGATGAGGACAATTGATTTTTGAACCGTAATTATTAGGAGGATTTCCGTACATGTTCGGCATGTCAATGGATATAGGAATCGACCTCGGGACGGCAAACGTCCTCGTCTATGTGAAACGCAAGGGCATCGTCCTCAAGGAACCGTCCGTCGTCGCCGTCAACCGCGACACGAATCAGGTGCTCGCCATCGGAGAGGATGCGCGCCGCATGATCGGGCGCACGCCCGGCAACATCGTTGCCATACGCCCGCTGCGCGACGGTGTGATCGCGGATTACGACATCACGGAGAGTATGCTCCGTTTCTTCATCGAAAAAGTCGTCGGGCGCAGCATCGTCTTCCGCCCGCGCATCATGATCTGTATCCCCTCGGGGGTGACGATGGTCGAGCAGCGTGCCGTGCAGGAGGCCGCCGAGCAGGCGGGGGCGCGGCACATTCAGCTCATCGAGGAGCCGCTCGCGGCGGCGATGGGCGCGGGACTCGACATCGTGGAGGCACAGGGCTCGATGGTCGTCGACATCGGCGGCGGTACGACCGATATTGCTGTCATCAGTCTCGGCGGCATCGTGACAAGCGAGAGCCTGCGCATGGCGGGCGACACGTTCGACGAGGATATCATCGCGTATGTGAAGCGTGAGTTCAACCTGCTCATCGGCGAACGCACAGCGGAGGAGATCAAGACGCGTGTCGGCGCGGCACATACGGCGGCACGGCGCGAACAGATGGACATTCGCGGGCGCGATCTCCTTTCGGGGCTGCCGAAGACGGTCACGATCTCGACGGCACAGGCATCGGCTGCGATTGAGACATCCGTGATGCGCATTGTTGACTGTGTGAAAAAGGTGCTCGAGGATACGCCGCCGGAGCTTGCGGCGGACATCATGGATCGCGGCATTGTCCTCACGGGCGGCGGCGCACTCCTCTACGGCATGGCGGAGCTGATTCAGCGCGAGACGGGGACGCCGACGCTTGTCGCGGATGATCCTATGTCCTGCGTTGCGATGGGGTGCGGCAAGGCACTCGACGTCTTTGACAAATTTGACGGCAAGGCGACGAATACGACATTCGGCAGGAAAAAATAGAGGAAAATTTTTCTCTGCGGCGAATTTTATACGAGAAGGAAAACTTTCGGGAAAAAGAGGGATAGTTATGTGGAGAGGTCTTTATATCGCGGCGTCCGGCATGATCACGGAGACCAAGCACACGGACATGATCGCGAACAACCTTGCGAACGCGTCGAATACGGGCTTTAAGCGTGACGATATGGCGATCCGCGAGTTCGAACCGATGCTCTTGCGCCGCATCAACGACTATACGGCGGACACGGATGTGACAAGCTTTAAGGGCTTTCGGCTGGGGCATGGCGCCCCACGCGTCGGTATGCTTGGACTCGGTTCTGCGGTAGATGAGATCGCGACTGATCATTTGCAGGGCGCGCTTCAGACAACGGGCAACACCTACGATTTTGCCATCTCGGGCGAGGGCTACTTCGTTATCGATACCCCGCAGGGACCGCGCTACACGCGCGACGGCAGCTTTTACCGCTCGGCGAACGGGCAGCTGCAGAACGTACGCGGGCAGGCGGTGCTCTCGGCGCAGGGGCGTCCCATCAATATCCCCGCGGACGCGACGCGCGTGAACGTCTCGGGTGACGGGCGCATCTATGTAGGAAATACGGAGATCGCGCAGCTTGGCTTTGTGCAGTTCGACGCACCCGATGCGGTCATCAAGCAGGGCGATAACCTCTACCGTCCGCAGGAGGGCGCACGCCCCACACAGGCGACGGGAACGATCGAGCAGGGACTGCTCGAGATGTCGAACACGAGCATCGTCACCGAGATGGTCGAGCTCATCAACAACTACCGTGTCTACGAGGCAGGATCGCGCGCCGTGCAGACGCAGGACTCGCTCCTCGACAAGGCGGTCAACGACGTCGGACGTACGAGTTAAATACATTTAAGAAAAACGGAAAAGATTTCGATATAAAAGAGTGAATAACTAGGGAAAAATACTTCTCTATGGAGGGGGATATCGACTATGATGAGAGCACTTTGGTCTGCGGCGTCCGGCATGAAGGCGCAGCAGGCGCATATGGACATCGTGGCGCACAACATCGCAAACGTCAACACTCACGGCGGAAAGAAGGTGCGCGCAGAGTTCCAGGATCTCGTCTATCAGACGCTCCGCGAGGCGGGCGCACGGAACGGCACGGATTCGCAGTACCCGACAGCACTGCAGATCGGTCTCGGCACGCGCGTCGCCGCGACGCAGCGTATCTTCACACAGGGGGCACTCCAGACGACGGACAACCCGACCGACATCGGCATTCAGGGCGAGGGCTTCTTCCGCGTCACGCTGCCGGACGGTTCGACTGCATATACGCGCGACGGCACGTGGAAGCTCGACAGCAACCGCCGCATGGTGACGACGGACGGCTATCTGATTGCGGACGGCATTCAGATCGGTGAGAATGCGCCGTCGGAGTCCATCACGATCTCCGGCGACGGGCGCGTCTCCTACCGTGAGGCGGGGCAGACGCAGCAGCAGGAAGCGGGACAGATCACACTTGCACGTTTCGTGAACCCTGCGGGACTGACCTCTATCGGCAAGAACCTCTTCGTCGTATCCGACGCTTCGGGCGAGGCGATCGAGTCGACGCCCGGTCTTGACGGAACGGGAACGCTCACGCAGGGGACACTCGAGATGAGCAATGTGCAGATCGTTGAGGAAATGGTCGAGATGATCATCTCACAGCGTGCGTACGAATCCAACTCCAAGGCAATTACGACGTCTGATTCGATGCTCGAGATTGCAAATACGCTCAAGCGTTGAGCATTCAAATTAGAATCATCACAGCCATTCTATTCCTATGGAGTGGCTTATTCGCTTTTTTGCCTGCGCAGACGGTCGTTGCCGTCCCGTACGGCACGGCGGGGGAGCAGTTTCCAAACGTACTTTCCGCCGTGCAGATTTCAACGCTCGCAGAGAAAAAAATCGAAGAGACGCTTACGGAGAACGGAGAAACACGGCGGCATGAGCTGCATTTGCAGCGATCGACAAACACAATGCACCTCCCGGCAGGCGAGGTGACAGCGACCGTAGAATTTCCGCGCGGCATTCCCTACGGCAGAGATTTCCCGGCACTGATTTCAGTCTATGTAGACGGCGTATTGCAGCGGAAAACGACGAATTATTACCGCGTAACGGTCTATGACCGCGTGCTCGTTGCCATGACGGACATCCGCCAGGAGGCGGAGATCAGCCCCGCGAATGCGCGGATCGAAGAGCGCGCGGTGGATACCGTACCCGCCGTAACGCTGACAGATTTTTCAAAGCTCGGGGGACGCGTTGCGGGACGCTGGATTCGCAAGGATACGGTGATTACGCCAAACTTTTTGGCGATGCCGCTCGTGATTCGTGTGGGAAATCCCGTGACGCTCATTTTCGACATGAACGGCATCGTCGTTCGTGCTGAGGGGGCGGCGATGGAGGGCGGCCGCATCGGCTACACGATCCGCGTGCGCAATGTGCGCTCAGGGAAGATTCTGCGCGGCAAGGTGATTGACGCGGAGACGGTACAGATTTCGGGGTAACGGGACAACGGGAGTTCGGGAGGAGAACATGATGAGTAAGAGGAAATGGCTTGCAGGAATGCTTGCCGCCGCCTTTGCGGTCGGGAGCGTTGCACCCGCCGTCTCGGCGGAGTCCCTGTGGAAGAATCCGAGCGGTTACCCGACACGAAATGTTTTCGCGGATCACCGTGCGATGAATGTCGGCGATATTGTGACCATCATCATCAGTGAGACCACAACGACATCGGCGACGCGATCGTCCGCGAATGAGAAAAGCGGCTCTGTTTCGATCGGTGCGGGCGTCGGGATTTTTGACTTCCTCAAGGCGGCCTCGGCGAGCGGATCCGATAAATTCAACGCAAAGGGCTCCGCATCCTCGACGAATCGGACGATCGGCAACGTGACCGTGACCATCACGGAGATCACGCCCGCAGGGAACTTCATCCTTGAGGGGACGCAGTCCATCTGGCAGAACCGCAATGAGCACAAGATCACGTTCCGCGGCATGTGCCGCCCGGAGGACATCTCCGCAACGAACACCGTGCTCTCGACACGTGTCGCCGATGCGACGGTGCGCTTCGACGGCAAGGGACCGCTCAATGCAAAACAGCGGCAGGGCATTTTGACCCAGATCTTCAATATCTTGTTCTAAAGGGGAGGGAGTTCTTATGAAGAAATTTGCAGCAGCGCTGCTCCTCCTCGCCCTCGTGTTCGGAACGTTTCCGGGCATCGTATCGGCGGAATCCGCAGTCACGCGTCTCAAGGACATCTCGAAGGTGCAGGGCGTGCGTTCCAACCAGCTCATGGGCTACGGACTTGTCGTCGGACTCAACGGTACGGGCGACGGCTCCAGCTCGGGCGAAACGCTTCAGTCGATTGCAAATATGCTCATCAGCTACGGCATCAATGTCAATACGAGCTCGATCAAGCTCAAGAACGCAGCAGCGGTCATGGTGACGGCGAACCTGCCGCCCTTCGTCCGCGAAGGCGACGCACTCGACGTGACCGTCTCCTCCATCGGCGATGCGAAGAGCCTGCGCGGCGGCACGCTGCTCCAGACGCCGCTGCGTGCGGGCAACGGCGAGGTCTACGTCGTCGCGCAGGGCGCGGTTTCTACGGGCGGCTTTACCGCGGGCAGCGGTGGCAGCAGCATGCAGGCGGCATTTCCAACCGTCGGTATCGCCGTGAACGCGGGCATTGTCGAGCGCACAGTGGAGGACGACATCGGCGGGGACGGGCGCATCTCGATTTCGCTCTCGCGCGCGGACTTTACAACGGCATCGCGGGTCGCGGGGGCGATCAACGCACAGTATGGGAACATCGCGCAGGCGGCGAATGCAGGGCGCGTGGACGTTTCGATCCCATCCTACTACCGTGGGAACGTGGTCAGCTTCATTGCATCGCTCGAGGAGCTGCCGATCCGCCCTGATAATATGGCGCGGGTCGTGGTCAACGAACGCACCGGCACGATTATCATGGGCGGCGACGTTTCCGTGGATGCGGTCGCTATCACGCAGGGAGGCATTACGATCCGCATTCAGGCGAATCCGGATGTCTCGCAGCCGGGACCATTTAGCTACGGGAACACGGTTGTGACGGAGAACCCTGACGTATCGGTCTCCGAGGCAAAGGGCAGTACCATCGTTCTGCCCGCGACGACGAATGTCAGCGATATTGTAGGTGCGCTCAATACCGTGGGCGCGACACCGCGCGATACGATTTCCATCCTTCAGGCGATGAAGGCGGCGGGCGCACTGCACGCCGAACTCGAGATTATCTAAGGAGGAAGGCATGACAATACAGCCGATCAATAGCGCCGCCATGATGAACGGCGCCGCGGGAACCTCCTATGACGCCGCGCGCACGAACGCCGAGGAGAAATCGTTCCAATCGACATTGGAGGAATTACAGCGCAAAGCCGCCGCTGCGAATGCGTCGCCCGCAAAAACCGCGTCGGAGACGCAGGGATTCGTCCGAACGATGACGGACGCGGACGTGGAGGCAAAGAAGCTGCGCGAGGCGTGCGAGGGATTCGAGGCGATGTTCCTCAGCATGATGTATAAGCAGATGCGCGCAACCGTGCCCGAGGGCGGACTTTTCGGCAAAAAGTCCAACGCGATGAATATCTTCGAGGATATGCGGGACACGGAGCTGATGAACGAGGTCTCTAAGAGCGGCGGTATCGGCATCGCGGACATGATGTACAAGCAGCTTGCGCCGACCGCCTTGAAGAAATAACGAAGCAAGAGAGAAAATGTCCCTAGGAGGATGCTGTAATGAAGGGAGCTGTTTTTGGGCAGCTCTCTTTTTGTTTTGAGGCTGCGATTTTTAGTTTGGAGTTTGTTATGCGTGTTTTGAAGAAAATCCTTGTGCTTGCCGCGGCGCTGATGCTTGCGGCAGCTTCTTATGTACATGCGGCGGCAGATCTGACCGGACTGCGCTCGTCATCGGGCACAGCGCGTGACCGCATCGTGTTCGACCTCACGGAGATGCCGATCTACCATGCGAATATTTCCGAGGATGGACGTGAACTGACGCTCGACTTTGCGAATGTGAATGCAGCAAAACTTAATCGGGCAGCGATTCGGACAAAGCGCATTCAGTCTGTCTCCTATGCAAAGCGCAACGGGCATTTCTATGTCACCGTTACGATGGCAAAGGGGATGTCGTACCGGATTGGAAACCTGACAAATCCGTTCCGTATTTTTGTTGACATTGCGTCCGAGGGGGCGGCAAAATCAGAGGAAAATCCTGCGGTAAAACCCGCGCAAAAGCCGGTAGAAAGACCTGTGCCGAGCGATGCGCCGCCGCAGGAAATGCCCGCCTATATCAAAGTACTGCAGGAGCATGGACTGCTCGGCGACGTCGATCCGCGTGATGTGAGCGCGGGGCGTGTCCTGCCCGTCAGCCGCGTCACGAATCTCGGGCAGGGGCTCCAAATGACGACACAGGTATGGCAAGATGAGGACGGTCTCGTGACGGCATTCTTCATCGAGGCTGATCCGCAGTTTTACAGTGTGCGTCCCGCACTTGCGCGCGGTTATATCCCCGGAAGGCAGACAGTCAGCGGTATCGCCCGCGCGACAAACGCGGCCGCAGCGATCAATGCATCTTATTTTGCCCCGAACGGCGAGCTCATCGGCGTGACGAAGATCGATGGGCTCGTCGTTGGAACGACGTATTTCGATCGCTCCGCATTTGGCGTGATGGAGGACGGCTCCTTTATTTTCGGCGTTGTGTCCTATAATGGAACGGTGAAGATCGACCAAACGACGCTGCCCGTCTCGGGTGTCGATGCAGAACGCGGGGAGAATAACCTTATCATCTACAACCGTGCCTACGGCAGGACGACGGGGACGAACCCCTACGGGCTGGAGTACGTTGTGCGGAACGGGCGTGTGACAGAGATCAATACGAACGACTCCGTGATTCCGTCGGACGGTTATGTCGTCTCGGTACACGGATCCTCAATGGACGCGTTCGCCTCGGCAGGCGTGCGCGTTGGCGATCCTGTGACGCTGACGGAGCATATAACAGGGGCGTTCGACCGCGCCGTGCAGGTCGTCGGCGCAGGTCCTCGGCTCGTTGAAAATGGAAAAGTACATGTGACGGCAGGGGACGAGCAGTTCCCCGGTGACATCCGCTACGGACGCTCGCCGCGCAGTGCGGTCGGCGTAACGAAAAACGGGATGATTTTCTTTGCCGTGGTTGACGGGCGGCAGTCGCACAGCCACGGACTGACGCTGACGGAGTTCGCGGAGTTCCTTGTAAAGCAGGGGGTACGGGATGCCGTGAACCTCGACGGCGGCGGTTCTTCAGCACTCTATGCGGACGGCAAAGTGCAGAATTTCCCCTCGGATGGGACGGAGCGCAGTGTCGGCAGCGCGCTCGTTTTGCAGAAGAAATAATTTTGACGGTATAGCGGCAATATGATAGAATGTGATGAGGTTTATGCCTGCGGGCATTAGAAATATCAATGAAGAGAGTCGCCGCTCCGCGTTGCGGATCGCGTTACTGTAGGTGATAAGACATTGAAGAACGACATGTTTGATGTCATAGAGGAAGACCTCACCGTACTCGAGACGGCGCTGGAGGCGGCACTTTCCTCGGACTCGGCGCTCGTGAGCGACATCGGCGCGCATCTCGTTTCCTCCGGTGGGAAGCGGCTGCGTCCCGCTCTGTTCCTGCTCGCGGCGCGCGGCGGCACAGCCTTTGACCGTGACCGTGCGATGCCGATTGCGGTTGCGCTCGAGCTGATTCACACGGCGTCCCTCGTGCATGACGATGTGATCGACGAGGCGGATACGCGGCGCGGGGCGGCAACAACAAATGCAAAATGGGGGAATCAGGTCGCCATTCTGAGCGGCGACTATATCTTTGCGCGCGCCTTTAAGCAGGTCGCGAGGGTCGGGTATTCCTGGCATATCTATATGCGTCTCGCCGACCTTGTCTGCACGCTCAGCGAGGGGGAGATCCTGCAGGATCATACGGTCTATCAGGTACCCGTGAGTGAGGACGCATACTACGAGCGCATACGGAAAAAGACGGCAGACTTTCTCGAGATCTGCTGCGAGCTCGGCGCGGGCATCGGCGGGATGAGCGCGGAGGACACGGCGAATTTCGCCCGGTACGGGCACGCGATCGGCATGGCGTTCCAGATCACGGACGACCTGCTCGATTTGCAGCAGACCGCCGAGCGCATCGGAAAGCCCGCGGGACGCGATCTCGCGCAGGGGTATGTGACCCTGCCCGTCATCCGCGCGCTCTCGGTGCTCGGCGAAAAGGAGCGCGCCGAGCTCACGGCGCTTATTACGAATCCGAAGATGTCGGAGGAGGAGGTCGCACGCGCGCTGAACCTCGTCCGCAGTACGGACGGCGTGGACTATGCGCAGGAGCGGGCGGACGATTACCTCACGCGCGCCAAGGCGGCGCTCCCCGCATCGCTCGACCCGCGCATCAGGGAAACGTGCCTCATGGCGGCGGATTTCATCGGACGCAGAGAGTTTTGAGAGATCGCAGCGGGATTTTGATGTGTGACGGTGTTGCCGCGCCGCGAAGATACGCCGCCATAAAGCGACTGAGGGCACGGCAGCGCCGTGCCCCTACGGGGGCGGCATAACGAGGACGTTTTTCGCTGCCGGAAGATATGCCGCCGTGCATCGGTAGAGGGCGCAGCAGCGCGGCGCCCCTACGGGGGCGGCATGGAATGCAAGATTACGGCGAAAAGGTGATAGTCCTTGTGGATATCTCGTTTCTGCGCCGTATCCTTGCATCGAGGGAGAACACATCGTGCTGTGCGCGCGTTGTAGGGGCACGGCGGTGCCGTGCCCTGTAACTCGGTATGCGCGCTGTTCTTGATTGGGCTCTGCATCAATCGGTTATCATAAAAAGAAGGTGTCATTCATGTTTGGTATCGGTGTCCCCGAACTCATTTTAATCCTCGTTGTGGGACTGATCGTGTTCGGTCCCGGTAAATTGCCCGAGGTGGGGCGGTCGCTCGGCAAGGGACTCCGCGAGTTCCGCAAAGCGTCGAACGCCCTGACACAGGCGATTAACGCACCCGATCCGCCGCCCGCCGCACCCGCGCCGCAGCCGGCACAACAACCGCCCGTGGCGCAGCCTATACAGACCGCACAGCCTGTGCAGGAGACGGCACAGCCCGCTCCCGCGACCATGGAGAGCGCGGCGGCAGCCGTCGCGGCACATCGTGCAGCGCAGGCGGAAACGGCGGGAGAGCAGCCCACCGCCGCAGAGACTGCAGAACCCGCACAAAAGAACGGATAGTAACGGTTCTGCCGATATATGGCGGCATCGCATCGCAAGCGAAACATCTCTCGCTATGCCGCTCCCGTAGGGGCGCCGCGCTGCTGCGCCCTCCTGCGATATGCGGCGGCGTAACGTCCGGCAGCCAACAGCATCACATCATGTCGGCATGGAGATTCACCGCGACATCGCGTGTGAAGTACCTCGTTATGCCGCCCCCGTAGGGGCACGGCGCCGCCGTGCCCTCCTGCGATTCACGGCGGCGTAACGTCCGGCAGCCAAAATGTTTAACGATATAACAAGTTGTATTATTTTTAGGAAGAATAGAGTGAAGTGAAAGTTTTGAAAAAATCTCACTTCACGCCTTGGGAGGGGAACAATCATCATGTTTGGACTCGGCGTACCCGAACTCGTACTCATTCTCATCATCGGACTGGTCGTCTTTGGCCCCGGCCGCCTGCCGGATATCGGCAAGGCGCTCGGCAAGAGCATCAAGGAGTTCAAATCCGCGAACAACGAACAAGACCGGGAAAAATCCGAGATCAATGTCACGGCGGAGACAAAGACGCTCCCCGCGGACGGAAAGACGGAAACGAAGAGCTAATCTATGTCTGAGGAATCGAAAACGCCCGAGGCGCCTGTCTCCTGCCCCGCCACACCGGAGGAGCGCGACGCCATGATCGCCGCGCAGCGGCGGGCGGCGGAGGCTGCGGAACAGGCGGCACAGACACCCGAGACAATCTCGTCTCCTGACGATGTGCCGTCCACGGAGGACACTCCTCCGATCGCGGAACCCGATCCGACGGGCGGAGAGGAACCGCCGCTTTCCCCCACCGCCGCAGAGACGGAGGAGGACGACGAGGGGAGCATGTCGCTCATCGCACACCTGACGGAGCTGCGGTCGCGCCTCATCAAGTGTCTCCTCGCCGTTGCCGTTGGGAGCGGCGTCGGCTACTACTTCATCGAAGACATCATGCACTATCTGACCCGACCGGTCGGAAAGCTCTACTACATGCAGCCCGCCGAAGCGTTCTTCACCTACATCAAGATCGCCGTCGTCGTGGGCTTTCTTCTCGCGCTGCCCGTCATATTTTACCATGTGTGGCGGTTCTTCCTGCCCGCACTCACGCGCGCGGAGCGCATCGTCCTCGGGATCGTTGTGCCGGTCTCGGTCGTGCTGTTCTTCCTCGGGCTCGCGTTCTCGTTCTTCCTCGTGTTCCCCGCCGCGATTCTCTTTTTCAAGGGTTTTGGCAGCGCCGAACTCGAGGCGCTCTTTTCCGTCAACCGTTACTTCGAATTTGTCATTATGTTTGTCCTGCCGTTCGGCTTTGTCTTTGAACTGCCACTCATCATCACGATTCTCGGCAAAATGGGCTTTATCTCGTCTAAATTTCTGCGGAAATATGCCCGCATCGTCATTTTCCTCTCGTTCGTCGTCGCCGCCGTCATATCGCCGACGCCGGACGTCTTTACCCAGTCGATGATCGCCGTGCCGATGATCGCGCTTTACGGCGTCGGCTACCTCATCGTGCGGTACATCCTGCGCAAATAACATCTAGGAGGGATTTCCTTGGCGTATAAAGATCTACGCGAATTCATCGACGTGCTCGAACAGCGCGGCCTCTTGAGACGCATCACGGCGGAGGTCGACCCGGAGCTCGAGATCACCGAGATTACCGACCGCATATCGAAACTGGAGGGGGAGAAAAACGTCGCCCTCCTCTTTGAGAACGTCAAGGGCTCGACCATGCCCGTCCTCATGAACGCGTTCGGCAGCTACGAGCGCATGGCGCTCGCGTTCGGCGTGGAAAAACTCGACGACGTGGCGGACGAGCTGACCGAGCTGCTCAAAATCCCGCACATCTCCCTCCAAAACAAGATGAACCTCATGACGCTCATCCCGATGGCGCGCAAGGCGATTAATTTCCCGAAATATGTGAAAAATGCGCCCTGTCAGGAAGTGATCGAGACCGAGAATCCGAGCCTCGACAATATCCCCATCCTGAAATGCTGGCCGGACGACGGCGGCCCCTTCGTCACACTGCCGCTCGTCTTTACGAAGAACCCCGCGACGGGCAAGCGCAACGTCGGCATGTACCGCCTGCAAAAATATGACAGCCGCACGACGGGGATGCACTGGCACATCCACAAGAACGGCGCGGAGAACTTTCGCGATACGAAGGAGCGCGGCGGCACGCGCATCGAGGCGGCGGTCGCCATCGGCACCGATCCCGTCCTCACCTACGCCGCGACCGCGCCGCTGCCGCGCGACATCGACGAGATGGTGTTCGCGGGATTCCTGCGGCACAAGTCCGTCGAGCTCGTGAAATGCGTGACCGTCGATCTCGAAGTACCCGCGACGGCGGAGATCATCCTCGAGGGCTATGTCGACACGGACGAGCGGCGGCGCGAGGGGCCGTTCGGCGACCACACGGGCTACTACTCGCTCGCCGACGACTATCCCGTCTTTCACATCACGGCGATCACGCACCGCAGAGATCCCGTCTACGCCGCGACCGTCGTCGGCAAGCCGCCGATGGAGGACTGCTTTATCGCAAAGGCAACCGAGCGCATTTTCCTCCCGCTGCTGAAACAGATGCTGCCGGAGATCGTCGACGTCAACATGCCGCTCGAGGGCGTGTTCCACGACTGCATCGTCGTCTCCATCAAAAAGCAGTTCCCGATGCACGCGCGCAAGGTCATGCACGCGCTGTGGGGCATGGGGCAGATGATGAACGTCAAGATGATCATCGTCGTGGACGCGCACGTCAACGTGCAGGACATGAAGGAAGTCTGGTGGCGCGTCTTTAACAACATCGACGCGAAATATGACCTTGAGATCGTGCAGGGGCCGCTCGATGTACTCGACCACTCCTCGCCCATGGCGCAGTGGGGCTCAAAGCTCGGCATCGACGCGACCAAGACATGGCCGTCCGAGGGGCACGCGCGCGAGTGGCCGGACGAGATCACGATGAGCGATGAGATCAAGGCGCGCGTCACGGCGCGCTGGAAGGAGTTTGGACTCGATTGAACCGACTGATCGAACGGATTCGGGCGCATGCGAACAACACCGCTTTTCATCATACGGTGTTCTCGCTGCCGTTCGCACTCATGGCGGCGCTGCTCGCTGCGGACGGACATCCGCGTCCGGGAGACCTCGGCTGGATCGTCCTTGCCATCACGGCGGCGCGGTCGGCGGCGCTCGTCCTCGACAATCTCGCCGATCTGAAATATGACAGGCAGCAGCCCCGCCTCGCGTACCGCGCGATGGTGCAGGGACGCGTGAGCAAACGGGAGGCGCTCGTCTTTATAGGCGTGTGCCTCCTTGTGCTTGTATTTGCGGTATTGCAGCTGCATCCCATTTGCATCTATCTCCTGCCGATCGCCGCGCTGCCCTTTCTCGTCTACCCGTTCCTCAAGCGCGTGACGGGCTGGGTACACCTCTTCCTTGGCATCGCGATCGCGATGGCGCCTGCGGGCGGCTGGGTTGCGGTGACGGGGGAGATCGCGGCGCCGATGGTCGTGCTCTGTCTCGCCGTCGCCCTCTGGATCGGTGCGTTCGACGCAATGTACGGCGCGCAGGATGAGGAGTTCGACCGCAGTCAAGGACTGCACTCCCTCGCCGTCTCCTACGGCGCGGCGGGGGCGTTCCGCATCGCACGCATCGCGCATGTGCTGTCGATTGTCGGATTCGTCGCCGTCGGCATTATGTGCCGGCTGCATTGGCCGTATTTTGTCGGCGTCCTGATCGCGGCGGCGACACTCGTCTATCAGCACCGCATCGCGAGTCCTACGGATTTTTCACGCGTGACGCAGACGTATTTCATGCGGAACGGCATCGTATCGATCGCCGTTTGCGCGTTCGCGTGGATGAGTTACTATATATAGAACTGAAAAAGAGGAGAGCATATGGCACGCATACTGTCGGGCAAGGAATTTGCCGCGAAAATCAAAGAGGACGCGGGACGCGCGGTCGCGGAGCTCAAGGCGGAGGGCGTTCACCCGCGGCTCGCCGTCGTCATCGTCGGCGCTGATCCCGCCTCGGAGGTCTACGTCCGCAACAAGCAAAAGGCGTGTGCGGAGCTCGGCATCATCTCGGATCACATCGCCCTGCCTGCCGATACGGCAAAGGAGGAGCTGATCACGCGCATCGATGCCCTGAACGCAGACGCATCCGTGCATGGGATTCTCGTGCAGCTTCCTCTGCCGGAGGGGCTGCGCGCCTATGAAGAGGAAGTGCTGGAGCGTATCGACCCGCGCAAGGACGTGGACGGGTTCAACCCCATGAACGCAGGGCGGCTCGTGCTCGGCGCGCCGGGACTGCGCCCCTGCACGCCTGCGGGCTGTATCCGTATGCTCGAACTCGCGGGCATCCCCATCGAGGGGGCGCACGCCGTCATCATCGGGCGCAGCAACATCGTCGGCAAGCCGATGGGGCATCTTCTCCTCGAGCGGAACGCGACCGTGACGGTCTGCCACTCGCGCACACAGAACCTCGCGGCAGTCGCACGTGAGGCGGATATTCTCGTCGCGGCAGTCGGGCGTCCGGGCTTTGTGACCGCGGATATGGTGAAGCCGGGCGCAACCGTGATCGACGTCGGCATCAACCGCATCGCCCCGAAAAAACTCGTCGGCGACGTGGATTTTGATGCTGTGTCGGAGATCGCAGGAGCGATCACGCCCGTGCCGGGCGGCGTGGGGCTCTTAACTGTCGCAATGCTTATGAATAATGTTGTTGAGGCAGTTAAGCTACAGCAGGGGTGAGTCATATGTTCCGGCGCCGTTCGGGCATCCGCCTTGCCAAAAAAGCGGGGCTTAAAAATGGCTGCGGCGGACGCCCAAACGGCATATCAACTACGGCGGTACACATTGCGGGAGAACAACCGCTCAACGTGCGCCCAACATCGTGGGAAGAGGAAATTCAATATGCACGCCTTGTAGGGGCGCCGCGCTGCCGCGCCCTCCCGCGATCTACGCGCGCCTTACATCGTGGGTAAAAAAATCGCTTAAATTCGGTCAAATTTGGTAAAGGAGAGCACCAACATGAAAACCGACGTCGAAATCGCACGCGCAGCGAAAATGCGCCCCATCGCGGAGATCGCCGAAAGCATCGGCATCCGCGCCGATCATCTCGAACCGTATGGAAAATACAAGGCGAAGATCGGGCGCGCCGCGCTTGACGCCGTAAAAAATAATCCCGACGGCAAACTCATCCTCGTGACCGCGATCAACCCGACCCCCGCGGGTGAGGGCAAGACAACGACGAGCGTCGGACTTGCCGACGCCCTGCACCGCCGGGGGAAGCGAACGATCGTCGCTCTGCGCGAACCCTCACTCGGCCCCTGTTTCGGCATGAAGGGCGGCGCGGCGGGCGGCGGCTATGCGCAGGTCGTGCCGATGGAGGACATCAACCTCCACTTCACGGGCGACTTCCACGCCGTCACGACGGCGCATAATCTGCTCGCCGCACTCATCGACAATCACATCCAACAGGGGAACGCACTAGACCTCGACGTCAGGCGCATCGTGTGGAAGCGCGTGCTCGACGTCAACGACCGCGCCCTGCGCCACATCACGATCGGACTTGGCGGCACGGCGCACGGCGTCCCGCGCGAATCGGGCTTTGACATCACGGTCGCCTCGGAGATGATGGCAATTCTCTGTCTCGCGGACGGCATCTCGGACATGAAACGCCGTCTCGGGCGCATCCTCATCGGCTACACACGCGGCGGACGCCCCGTCCATGCGGAGGAACTCGGCGCGACGGGCGCGCTCGCACTGCTCTTTAAGGACGCGGTGTACCCCAACCTCGTGCAGACCATCGAGGGCACGCCCGCACTCATCCACGGCGGTCCCTTCGCGAACATCGCGCACGGGTGCAGCAGCGTCATGGCGACCAAATACGCGCTGAAATCTGCCGATTACGTTGTCACCGAGGCGGGCTTCGGCGCTGATCTCGGCGCGGAGAAATTCTTTGATATTAAATGCCGCATGGCGGGACTCGTACCCGATGCGGTCGTTATCGTCGCGACCGTGCGCGCGCTCAAGATGAACGGCGGTGTGGCAAAAGACGCACTCGGCGCAGAAAACCTCGACGCGCTGCGGCGCGGCGCGGCAAATCTCGCAAAGCACATCGAGAACATCGGCAAGTTCGGTCTGCCTGCCGTCGTCGCGGTCAACGTATTCCCGACGGACACCGAAGCGGAACTTGCGCTGCTCGAAGAACTCTGCGCGTCGCTCGGCGCGCCCGCCGTCCGCTCCGAGGTCTGGGCAAAGGGCGGGGCGGGCGGTCTTGCCCTCGCGGACGCCGTGGAGCGTGCGCTCGCGCAGCCTGCAAACTTTCACACGATCTACGATGCGGCATGCCCGATTGCGGAGAAAATTGAAACGATTGCAAAAGAAATCTACGGCGCGGACGGCGTGGATTTTACGCCCGCGGCAAGAAAACAGCTTGCGGAGATGGAACGGCTCGGCATGACGGAGACACCCGTCTGCATGGCAAAGACGCAGTATTCCTTCTCCGACGATCCGACCCTGCTCGGACGCCCGACGGGATTCCGCATCACCGTGCGCGAACTGCGCGCGTCGTGCGGCGCAGGCTTCGTCGTCGCGCTCACGGGGAGCGTCCTCACTATGCCCGGACTGCCGAAACATCCCGCTGCGATGGACATGGACATCAGCGAGGACGGCGTGATTACCGGGCTGTTCTAAAAAAATAAATATAAGGTGGGCTTACTGCATAAAGGTACTTTTTGCACACAATCAGTAAGCCCTTTTTCTATACCACCTATATTAAAATCGACAGAATAAAACTATTATATCTTATGAGACGGATTTTCATTGACAGTTGCTGTGAAATACTTTATTCTGCAAAGGTGAATATTGTTCATATTTAAGAACTGCCTTGTTTTGATGCGGCATATGGGAGAAAGGAGCACTCGTGCATATGAGGCGTATACTGACAGCGCCGCCCGTACTCGCGGCAGTGCTCGCAATCATCGCGCTTTATGCGGTCTCTGCGGGCAGCGTCGCCGTTCCCACATCCGATACACTCGCCGTTGTGACGGCGAAGCTGATGGGGCATGAGCCGTCCATCGATCCCGCGGTGACGGACATCATCTGGGAACTGCGCGTGCCGCGTGTACTGCTTGCAATGACGGCGGGCGCGGGGCTTGCGCTTGCGGGTGTTGTGATGCAGGCGTCCGTGCAGAACCCGCTTGCCGAACCGTTCATCCTCGGCATCGCCTCGGGCGCGTCCGTCGGAGCGACGCTCGCAATCCTCCTCGGCTCTGGGACGATCCCGTTCGGCGTACCGGGGGCGGCGTTTCTCGGCGCGATTCTCGCAACACTCGCCGTGCTCATGCTCGCGGGGATCCGGCGGCGCGTCTCGACGGTGAAACTCGTGCTCGCGGGCGCGGCGATCAGCGCACTCTGCGTTGCCGCGACGAATTTCATCGTCTACATGGCGGCGGATGCGGAGGGGATGCAGTCCGCGGCATTTTGGACGATGGGATCGCTCGCCGATGCGAAATGGCGCAGTCTCTTTCTGCCCGTCCTCATTGTGAGCACGCTCGCCGTGTACTTCCTCTCGCAGCTGCGCACGCTGGACGTGCTCCTCCTCGGCGAGGAGCTGGCGACGACACTCGGCATCGATGCGAGCGCGAAACGGCGCCGTTATATGGCGCTGCTTGCGCTCCTGACGGGCGTCCTAGTCGCGACCTGCGGCATCATTGGTTTCGTGGGGCTCGTCGTGCCGCATCTCGTGCGCGCCTTTACGGGGGCGTCGCATCGGCGGCTGCTCCCCGCGGCGCTCCTCATTGGGGCGATCTTCCTCATCGTCGCAGATCTCATCGCGCGGACACTTCTCCCCTCGGGCGATCTGCCCATCGGCATCATCACCGCGCTCATCGGCGCGCCGCTCTTCATGAAGCTGCTCTTTGGCAGCGGCGGGAATTTCGGAGGCTGATATGAAGGAGATTCGCATTGAGGGGCTGAAATTCTGCATCGGAACAAAAGAGATTCTCCACGGCATCTCCGCCGTGCTGCCCGCCGACCGTTTTGTTGCGCTTCTCGGCCCCAACGGCTGCGGCAAGTCCACGCTGCTCAAACACCTCTACCGCGTACATCAGATTCAAGAAGGCACGGTCTACTTCGACGGCATGCCCATCGCCGACATCCCGCTGCGCGCGGCGGCGCAGGAGATTGGCGTGATGGGGCAGTTCCACGCGGTGGACTTTGATTTCTCCGTGGAGGAGATCGCGCTCATGGGGCGCGCCCCGTACAAGGAGAGCTTTGAGGAGGACACGGCGGAGGACTTTGCACTCGTCCGCGCCGCGCTCGATAAGGTCGGCATGGCGGACGCGGCGGCGCGCAGTTTCAACGAGCTCTCGGGCGGCGAGCAGCAGCGCGTCATGCTCGCACGCTGTCTCGTGCAGGAGCCGCGCCTGCTCATCCTCGACGAACCGACGAACCATCTCGATGTAAAGTACCAACTGCATCTGCTGCGCCTCGTCAAAGGGCTCGGCATCGGCGTCATCGCGGCGCTCCACGATCTCAACCTCGCGGCGATGTTCGCCGATCTGCTTGTCGTCATGAAGGCGGGGGAAATCGTAGAGATCGGCGCGCCGCGCGAGGTGATTACAGAGGAGCTGCTGCAAAGTGTCTACGGCGTTGCGGCGCATGTCGCCTACGATGCAGAGGGCTTGCCGCTCGTCGACTATCGCACGGGAGCGTATGCATCATGAGGCGGCGGCTGCGCGCAGCGCTCTGTCTGCTGCCGCTCCTCGCCGTCACCGCGCTGGTTCTCTTTCTCTCCTATACGGAGGGGCGCGGGGCTGAGGAGGCGGCGGGCACGCCGGGCGGCGAGACGTTCGTCACGGCGGACAGCGACGGGCACCCGACGACGTTCACACTCGTGCATGTGCCGGAGCGTGTCCTCGTCACTTATCCCGGGGCGGCGGAGCTGATGATCGACCTCGGCATCGCGGATCGAATCGTCGGCGCGATCGCGCCGTATGGGGAGGAGCCGCCTGTCTATAGGGACGCTTACGCCGCCCTGCCGATTCTCGGCGCGCCCTATATGCCGAGCCGCGAGGAGGTGACGGCGCTGCGCCCCGATCTCATCATCGGCTGGTCGCATCACTTCACGCCCGACGCGCTCGGCGACGTGCACAATTATTTCCGCAAGGGCATCGGATGCTACGTCGTCCCCGCCACCGTGCGCAAAGGGCATCCGACGCTCGACGGCACGGTCTATCCGTTCATTGAGGATATGGGGCGGATGTTTGCGGTGGAGGAACGTGCCGCCGCCTATGCTGCGGGACTGAGGGCGCGTTCCGCAGCGATTGAGGAGCGGACGCGCGCACGGGGCAAAAGGTATACGGCGATGATCCTGCAGGCGCACGGGAGCAGTCTCTATAGTCTCTACGGCGCCACATACATCATCGACGACATCGCGCGGCGGGCAGGCGCGGACAATGTGACGGAGCGGCAGATGAACGGCGTTGGACCCGAGCGTGTGCTCGGCTTTGCCCCCGACGTCGTTATCTATGTGAATCCGAAGAATATCTCCGCGGAGGAGGCGCGCGCCGAGCTGCGCGCGGATGAGAATCTAAGGAATATGCGGGCGATCCGCGAGAACCACATCATCGTCGTTTCCTACGCCGATGTGAACAATGGGAACGGGCGCACGATCACGGCGCTTGAAGATATTGCCGCGGGGCTGGATGCCCTCGCGGACTAGGGAATTGGGAGGATTATCATGAAGAAGAATGTACTGCGCGGGCTCATCGCGGGCGCACTCACGGTAGGAGCATCTGTTTGCCCACCTTCGGTGTACGTTTATGCCGCTGAGGCGGAATCGGGAGATCTTGAAACCTACAGCCTCGCCGATGTTATCGTCACGGCGAGCCGCAGCGACACGCAGATCGCCGATGTCCCCGCCGACGTCACGCTCATCAGTGAGGCGCAGATCGAGCGCGGCAACTATAAGAGCGTCTCGGATGCTCTGGCGGGGGCGAACATCAACGTCGTCAAGAAGGGCTTTGCCGCCTATCCGATCATCAACGGCGATACGCGCGTCCTCGTCATGGTCGACGGTAAGAAGGTCAACTGGGATCATCTCATGGTCAGCGGCGACGACAATGCGGTCAACGTGGATCAAGTGCCGATGGAGAACGTCGAGCGCATTGAGATCGTGCGCGGGCCGAACTCCTCGCTCTACGGCGAGCGCGCCGTCTCGGGCGTCATCAACATCATCACAAAGCGCGCCAAGACGGGCAAGCCGTCCGGATCGCTGAACATGCAGCTCGGCGCGTGGGGGGAAAAGCGTGCGGGCGTCTATGTGACCGGCGGTGATGCGAAAAACAGCATCAAGGCAAGCGCTGCGCATGAGCGCAGTCATGATTTCCGCTACCGGAACGCGGACGGAGACACGCGCACCTTTGGCAACAGTGACATCAAGCATACGGACTATACGATCGGTTATGACCGCATCATTGGCAATGACCGACTGAGCTTTGACTTTTCACGGCACGAAATGGACGATGGATTCGGTGTTTTGTTAAAGAACCCAAAGACCGGCGAACCCACCTACACGGGGCGTCAGGAAACGCTGGATACCGCCTATGGCATCACCTATATGTTCGGCTCGGAGAAGGACGGCGAGGGGACGTTCCTGCGTTATTATCGCAATGAATCCACGGCGGATTCGCCGTTTGGCGCGCCGTATAATCATAAGCTGCGCCGCAACAGCTTTGAAGGACAAAAACTTTGGATGTTGGGCGATAAGAATATGCTCGTCGGCGGATTCCTGTGGGCGAAGGAAAGCATCTATGAGAACAACGACGGATCGGAGATGAACGCGTCCGCGACAACGAAGGCGATCTTTGCTGAGGACGACTGGCAGCTTGGCGGCGGGTATGCGCTGAAACTCGGCACGCGGTACGAGCATCACAGTGACTTCGGCGGCGATGTCGCCTCTCATATCAGCTTGAATAAAAAATTTGGACGCAATACACACGTCTATTTCTCATGGGGGCAGGCAGTCAATAATCCAACGCTTAAAATGCGCTATGCCGACACCCCGTATATGAAGGGCAATCCAAATCTCAAGCAGGAGAAATCACAGACCTATACCCTCGGGGCGGAAAGCCAGCTCTCGCGCAAGTGGAACGTCTCGGCGAGCATCTATAAGAGCAAGGTAAAAGATGCACTCAACTGGTCGTGGAACGTTTATACGCGCTATTACAATGTGGACAACGAGGATCGCCGCGGTATGGAGCTGAGCGCGCGCTACCGCGCAAGCAATGCATGGACGGTGCGCGCCGCCTATAGCTATGCGCATGTCGAATCGACGGATACGAACAAAAACTATCTTTCGACGAATACACGTCCGAACGGGTATAACCTTGGGCTCTCCTACACGATGAACCGTTGGAGCGCGGATGCGGATATGAACTACGTCACGGGGCGGAGCATCGAGCGGTTCACCGATACAAGTTATCTTACCCTCGACCTCGGTGTGAATTATCGGGTGAGCGATGCGTTCAAGGTCTATCTGAAGGGCTATAACCTCACAAACGAAGCCTATGAATCCATTGGCATCGGCTTTGGCGCGCAGCGCGGCGCCTATGCCATGCCGAGCCGCCACTTCGTCCTCGGCGCGACATATAATTTCTAAAAAATATCGCGCACAATAAAAGACTGCCGCACAAAGGTGTTGACGAATGTGCGGCAGTCTTTTTTGCGCACCGGTTACGGATGCTCCTCGTACTGCGGCAGATATACGATGTTCAGCCGACCCGTATCGGGGTGGATGCTGACAGTGGAGCGCACCTCGTAGAGATCGTAGATAAACTCCTCCGTGAGGAGCTCGCGCGGCGTGCCGAGACCGACGACTTGACCCTGCTTAATCGCGATGAGGCGGTCGCAGTAGAGCGCGGCGATGTTGAGATCATGGATGGCGGCGGCAACGGTCAGACCGAGCCCCTTTACGATGTCCATGATCTGGAGTTGATACTTGATGTCCAGGTGGTTTGTCGGCTCGTCGAGGATCATGCACTCCGTCTGCTGTGCAAGCGCACGCGCGAGGATGACGCGCTGCTGCTCGCCGCCGGAGAGACTGGAGAAGCTGCGCTCCTCGAACGCCGCCATGCCGACCACCCCCAGCGCCTTGCGTGCGAGCTCATAGTCGCGCAGATTGTCGCGCTCGAGTAGCTTCTTGTGCGGAGAGCGCCCCATGAGTACCACATCGAGCACGGGGAAGTCAAAACTGTAAAAATTGTGCTGTGCGACCACCGAGAGTCGCTGCGCCGACTCCCGATAGGAAAAATCATCGATCGGACGCCCGTCAAGCGAGATCGTTCCCTCGCTCGGACGCTGCACGCGGTAAATGCATTTGAGAAACGTGCTCTTGCCGCTGCCGTTCGGTCCGATGATGCCGAGAAACTCCTTATCGTGCAGATGAAAATCCATCCCTTTGAGAATCGCCTGCTTACCGATGAAGAGCTTCACGGCCTCCGCGAGTATTTCCATATCAGTTTCCTCCAAATCCGTAAGTGCGTTTCACCATGAGATAGATGAAGCAGGGGGCGCCGATCATCGAGATGAGGATGCCGATCGGCAGCTCCGTGCGCGGGATGATTACGCGGCACAGCCCGTCGGCGACGACGAGAAAGACGGCGCCGGAGAGCGCGGCCACGGGGATGAGCCGCTTATGATCTGTGCCGATGAGCATACGGACGACGTGGGGAACGACGAGACCGACGAAACCGATCATGCCCGCCGCATAGACCGCGAAGCCGACGATGAGCGCGCTCACGAGCAGGTATGCCTGCCGATAGGCGTGCAGATCCTTGCCGAGCGTGACGGCGGATTCGTCGCCGAGCAGCATGAGATTGAGGATGCGGCTCTGCGTCCAAAAGAAGAGAACGGCGAGGACGACAATACCGCCGATGACGGGAAGCGTATCCCAGTTCGCGCCCGCGAGACTGCCCATCAGCCAGTAGGTGACGGTTTGAATGCCGTCCTTGTTGTTGGCGAAATAGATGATAAAGCTTGAGAACGCGCTGCACACGGCGCTGAGCGCCATGCCGCCGAGCAGGAGCTTCACCGCGTTGGCACGGCCGCCGAGGTTTGCGATGAAGAGCACGCCGAGCGATATGGCGAACGCGCCGACGAATGCCGAGACGCCGACCGCGTTCTCGCCGAACGCCGCGCCGACGCCGAGGAGAACGGCGGCGGTCGCTCCAAGCGAAGCGCCCGAAGAGATGCCGAGAATGTAGGGATCGGCGAGCGGGTTCTTTACAATCGCCTGCATGATGACGCCGCAGACCGAGAGTCCCGCGCCGATGGCGACGGCGAGGAGAAGGCGCGGCAGGCGCAGGAGCCAAACAATGTCGTGTACCGGACCTTTACCCGGCGCGTCGACGGGCGTGCCGCTCGCGAACTGTGCGCCGACCGCGCTCCAAATGGCCTCTGCGGGCAGATGCACCGTACCGATGCCGAGCGCCCAGAAGATCGCCGCGCAGAGCAGCAGGAGGAGCAGGAGACAGACGCCGAGCACGCCCCATTTTTGAAAAAAGTTCCGCATATATTTTACTCCTTATAAAGTGACGGGTAAAGCCCTGCGGCGATGATTCGGATGCCGTCGTACGTGCGCGTGCCGGCACTGTAAACCGTGTAGAGGGGGAGCGTATCGACGCGCCCCGCACGGATACAGGAGAGGCCGCGCAGCGCGGGAGTGTCGCAGAAGCGCGCTTTGATTTCCGCCGCGCGGTCGTAATCCGACTCCACGACGACGAGGAAAATCGCATCCGGATCCATCTCGATGATCTGTTCGAGGCTGAGATTCAACCCGTCCGCGCCGAGATTTTCCGCGTGCAGCGCGCGCAGGATATCGCCCGCGAGGGAGTTGTCCCCGTACGCGCGGATATCTCTGCCCATCGGCTCGATGACAAGGGCGCGCGGGCGGCGCGCAGCGTCACGCGTCTGCTCCGCGACGAAAGCGATTTCGCTGCGCATGGCGCGGACGAGTTCCTCTGCGCGCGCCGGATGCCCGAGGATTTTACCGAGGCTCAGAATATCCCGGCACTCGTCGTCGATGGTTTTTCTTGCGCGTGCGGCGGACGAGGAGGGGGCGATATAGGTGTGAATCCCGCGCGCATGCCAAAAATCCGTACCGCGCAGCACCTTCGGGGAGAAGGTTGACGCCCATCCGATGATGAGATCCGGTTCCATCATGAGGACGGTTTCGACGTCAAGATTTTCAAGGCTCGTATAGGGAATGCGGTCATAGGCCTCTTGATATGCGGGGCTGAGATATTTTCGATCGGGGACGCCCATGCCCGCGATGAGACGATCGCCCGCACCGAGCGCGAGCGGCGTCTCGATAGAGTTCTGCCACACGGCGACGATGCGGCGGGGCGGGGCGTCGTATGTGTCCGTCGCCGGGTTGCCCTTGGCGTCGATGTTCTCGATCGTCACGGGATAGCCGGCGCGCGGCGACACATCCGCCGGCGCGGGTGTCTGCGCCGCATCTTCATTGACGCGGACGATCGGCGCACAGGCGGCGAGGAGAAGGGCGCACAGCGCCGGCAATAACAATTTATACATGAGATATACCTCAAAAATACGGCGTTACGGGGGCGGCGTATGTGTTTGCGCTGCTCAAAAAGGGGCTATTGCATCATGCAACAGCCCCTAGGGAGCGGTCTATATGCCGCGGCGCATTAGAAATTGTACCGCGCGCCGATCATCCAGCTCCGCCCCGGCATTGCCGCGCCGCCAAGTCCGAGATAGCTGCTGTATGACGTCTCGTATGCCTTGTTCGTCAGGTTGTTGACCACGAGGTATACCGTCATATCCTTTTGCAGCTCATAGTTGAGATTCCAATCGAGAATGAGGAAGCGGCTGCTTGTAAAGGCGTTGGTACTTGCACCTGTGTACCAGTTGGCAAGCAGCCCCGTATAGAGTCTGCCCTTCTCGTAAGAAATATTGAGCGCATAGTGGTTTTGCGGGCGCAGACGGTTGATTTGCGTATTGATGTCCGTGCTGTTTTGATATCCCCAACTCGGATCGAGAATCCAACCGTTCTTTGCCATCCACTTGTCCAGCATATGTGAGTAGGAAGCACTCATTGTCACGTATTTATTCAGTTTATGATCAACGGTGATATTGAAGGATTTTTTATCCTCTTTCGCGTTGACCGCCGTACTCGTGAATTTCGTACCGTTCCAAATGGGGAGCGTTGCAATGGCATTGTTCATGCGTGTCCAGTCATAGTGGACTGCTGCCGACGTATGTTCGGAGAACTCCTTGCGGATGCCGAGCGTCCATGCGTCGCCGCGCTCGTCGTCCAGCGGCGTGTTGAATACGCCGTCGGTCGAGGTATAGTCGCCTTGGCGCAGGGGACGGTAGATGCGTGTCCAGCCGAAATAGAGATCGGTGGAGTAGTCAAATGTGTATTGGAGATTGAGCGCCGGTGTCACGGTGCGTGACGATCCTTTGCCCTGCACCTTGTCGCCTGCCGTATTTGATTCGTAGGAGGAGTAGTAGGAATAGCGCAGCGCAGGAGTAATATCGAATTTATCCGAAACATGAATTTTATCCTGCACATAGCCGAGGATGGAGTTGCGTCCGACATGTGATGAGACAACAGAACCGTCGTCCTCAAGCTTCTTGCTGTAGTTCTTCGCACGGTCATAGGTGATACTGGCGATGATATCGTTCTTGCCGAGGGACTTTGCATACTGCACTTGAATACCGCGGTTGCGTTCTTCCTGCCAACTGGTCGGCTCCTTTGCCGTTCCGCCCGTCGCCTCAAGCCACTCCTTGACCCTGGCTTGATCTCCGCCCGGGAACGGCGCAAGATGCTCGTGAATCCACTGCGTCAGCTGTTCGTTCGTTGCACCGCTTGGGAATGCGGCGCGGTATTCGTCAGCAAGATCTTTTGCGCTCTTTCCGTCTCTGCGCCAACGGAAATAATCCCGGTTGGAATAGCGGTGGTTCTGACTATAAAGACGCAGGAAACTCTCCATGCCGTTCTCTTTATTGAACGTCCACATGAGTTCCCAGTCATTGTCCTTGAACTTACTGAACGAGCGATAGACCTGCCCGTCAAGTGCAAAGAGATTGCGGTAGCCAGGGACGTCTGTGTCACCACGTTTTGGCACCCATTTACCTTGCGAATTAGTCATATCCTGTAATACATTGTTGCTGTTAAGGTCGCCGACAGCCGCCTTGAATATGATTCTGTCCCAATCGGCTTCGTTCCAGTATTTGAGGCTCGGCACGGAGATCGGATAGCCGTCTTTTCCCTGTTTGAAATTATACCAGAGCTTGAGATTTTGCTTATCGCTGAGCTTCTTGTCCAGACGGATATTCAGAGCGTCTTCCTTGTACTCGGATCCGCCGAGCGTGCCTGTGCCGCCCACAACGCCGTCCACGAATTTCGTATCGCCGCTCATCGAACGGGTTGTCGTGAAGAAATAGCGCAGGCTGTGATCGGGAAGTGCCGATCCCGAGAGCGTCAGTGCATAATTATGTTTGTGCCATGCCCCCGTGGAGAGATCAAGCGTCCCTTTCTGCTGCTCGCCGCCCTTGCGCGTGATGATGTTGATGACGCCGCCCGTTGCATCGGGACCGTATACAGAGGCACCCGGCCCCTTGATGACCTCGATCTTGTCGACGCTCTCCATACCGATGAGCTGATCGAGATTCACGCCTGTCGACTTGGTGCCGGTTTTGCTGTTGCCGCCGACGCGCGTACTTGTGAGATTGTCCACACGGCGTCCATCGATGAGAATGATGACGCGTGTGTCGCCGTTGATGGAGACTCCGTTGTTGTAGAACTGATAGCCGTACTCGCCGCCGCGGTAGCCGGGATTCTGGAACGTGATGCCCGGAATGCGCTTGATTGCCTCGGTCAGATCAACGTAATGACGTTTCTCGATCTCCTCGCGTGTGATGACTTTGACGTCACCGCCCGTACGATAATAGGACTGCTCTGTAATCGTGTCGCCGAACTGATCCTTCGTACGCTCTGCCGAGACGACGACGTCATCCAGCGTATACGAATTGAGATTTTCATCATGTGCGGCATAGGCGGCGTTATGCCCCCCCCCAATGGACACGAATGCGAGGGCAATCAGCGCCGACAGCTGCTTTTTCTTCATACCGATAGTTCCTCCTTGACGCTTCTAGGGGCTGCGGATTACCACCGCGCTCCGTTGATGTAAGAGAATTCGTAGTTCTGCTCCGTGACCCATGTTTTCCACTGTCCTTCGAATGAGCCGAAGTTCAGTGTCAGCCGTTTTGTCTCACCCGCAGGGACTTTGCACATGGGCAGGCGCTTCGGCGTGCCGACGAATTGGTAGGTCGTGCCGTCGGCGCGCGTGAATGTGATCTGCATTGTGAAGTCGTTCAGCGCCGTGACAGTGATGTCGTCGCGTCGATTTTCAAAAATGCCGGACACGCACAGCTCGCCGCCCGAGATCCAGACCTTCGTCGTCGTCCACTCGAGCATCATCGGATCGTCCGAGACCTCCGCCGCCATTCCTCTGCCGCCTGTGCACAGGACAAGCAGAAGAGCAAAGAACAACATCCTGTATAAACGCATTTCCTCACCCCCTTTTGGAAAAATCTCACAAAAAAACGGCGTTCTCCGCGCAGGAAAATGCCGTCATACCGCCGCTGTGGGCGCGGCTCTCCTCCCCATCGCTCGTGGGTCAGGCGGTGAGCGTCAAACAGGCAGTTCTCCCGGCTCGGAATCATCGCGCAGCTGCGCCTTCCCAAGGAGACGATCTCCCCAGTGACATCATACAGTATTGCTCTTCCTTACGGTGGCGGGACCGCTTCGGCTTTACACCGAATTCCCTATTAAGTCCAAAGGACACCTGTTCCGTTTAAGTTTATGATATTATAATGCGCGCTTATTGTATTATAGGGGAATGGAATTTGTCAAGATGGATTCGGGTGGAACAGAAAAAAAGAATATGCAAAAATATTGAATGTTTATTAGGAAGTGATTTTGTCTTGCATGAATGCGTTTGATTCGGTAGAATGAGGTTTAAGAACCGCTTGGCGCGGTATTTTGTGGATATTGTTTTGGGCAGGATACGGAAAGCTTCCTGCGGCAGCCGTGAAATATAGGATTCAATGAAGGAGGTTCAACATATGCAAACCGGACAACTAAAGGAAATGGTGAAGGATAAGTCGCTGCCGGCGCCGATTCAAAAGGCGCTGCAGGTGCTGCATCTGCGCGATATTGCAAATATGCAGGCGGGGCGCGTGGAGATTGCGGGCGATGATATGTACGCGGATGTGTTCGACGCGGTGACGCGGCGGTACGGCGATCAGCGCGCGGAGGCGCACGAGCAGTACTACGATGTGCAGTACCTCGCGCGCGGAGCGGAGCGGCTGCACTATGCGCCGCAGGGCACAGAGGGAGAGGTCGCGGCGCGCATCCCCGAGCGCGATCTGATCTTTTACCGCGGGACGCCCGATCCGGAGTATATCGACGCCGTGCCGGGGACGGTGACGATCTTTGCGCCGGGGGAAATCCACCGCCCGACGGTCGCAGCAGGCGAGCCGATGGAGATCCGCAAGGCGGTCGTTAAGGTTCATTCGTCTCTCATGACGTCGTGATCCTTGCAAAAAATATTGTTTTGTGCTACTCTTACGTAGTATTTCATACCAAAATAAACGACGATGTGCGGGCGCCCTCGTCCCCCTCGGGACGGGGCGCTTTTTTCGGGAGGAACGAAATAGATGTCAGAAGAGCAGGGCGCCAATATTCCGAAGAACTACGATCCCGCTTCCTTTGAGCGGAAATGGTATGCGTATTGGGAAGATCACGGATTTTTTCATCAAGAGGCGGACGAGAGCCGCGAACCGTACAGCGTCGTCATCCCGCCGCCGAATGTGACGGGACAGCTCCACATGGGGCATGCACTCGACAATACTCTGCAGGATATCCTCGTGCGGTATCAGCGGATGCGCGGGAAGAACGTCATCTGGGTGCCGGGCTGCGACCATGCGGGCATCGCGACGCAGGCAAAGGTCGAGGAGTCGCTGCGCGCGGAGGGGACGACGCGGTTCGACCTCGGGCGCGAGAAGTTCCTCGAGCGCGTGTGGGCGTGGAAGGAGCAGTACGGCGACCGCATCATGTATCAGCTGCGGATGCTCGGTTCGTCCTGTGACTGGGCGCGCGAGCGGTTCACGATGGACGGGGGATGTTCGCGTGCGGTGCGCGAGGCGTTCGTCAGTCTCTACGAGCAGGGGCTCATCTATCAAGGCACGCGCATCACGAACTGGTGCCCGTCCTGCACGACGGCGATCTCCGACATCGAGGTGAACCACGAGACGGAAGAGGGGCATCTCTGGCATCTGCGCTATGCGATCGAGGGGACGGACGAGTACGTCGAGATCGCAACCACGCGCCCCGAGACGATGTTCGGCGATACGGGCGTCGCGGTACACCCGGACGACGAACGGTACAAACATCTCGTCGGGAAAACGCTGATTCTGCCCGTCGTGGGACGGCGCATCCCGCTCTTTGCCGACGCCTATGTCGATCCCGCATTTGGGACGGGCGCGGTCAAGGTGACGCCGGCGCACGACCCGAACGACTTTGAGATGGGACTGCGGCACAATCTGGCGCAGATCATCGTCATCGATACGGAAGGGAAGATGACCGCGGGCGCGGGGCATTATGAGGGCATGGATCGCTATGCCTGCCGCAAGGCGCTCGTGAAGGAGCTCGAGGAGATCGGCGCACTTGTTTCGACCGAGGGACATGAGCACGCGGTCGGACACTGCTCACGCTGCGGCACGACGATCGAGCCGCTCGTCTCAAAGCAGTGGTTCGTCCGCATGGAGGAACTTGCAGAGCCCGCGATCGCGGCGGTGCGGGACGGGCGTATCCGCTTTGTGCCCGATCGCTTTACGAAGATTTATGAAAACTGGCTCGAGAATATCCGCGACTGGTGCATCTCGCGTCAGCTTTGGTGGGGACACCGCATCCCCGCGTGGCACTGCGACGACTGCGGCGAGACGAGCGTTTCGCGTGAGGATTTGACGGCGTGCGCGCACTGCGGCTCGACGAAGATCCGGCAGGACGAGGACGTCCTCGACACATGGTTCAGCTCGGGGCTTTGGCCGTTTGAGACGATGGGATGGCCGGACGATACGAAGGATCTGCGTCATTTTTACCCGACGGCGGCGCTCGTCACGGGCTACGACATCATCTTCTTCTGGGTGGCGCGCATGGTCATGATGGGGCTGCGCTTCGGCGGCGACGTGCCGTTCCGCGACATATTCATCCACGGGCTCGTGCGCGACAGCGAGGGACGCAAGATGTCAAAGTCCCTTGGCAACGGCATCGATCCCGTCGAGGTCATTGAGAAATACGGCGCGGACACGCTCCGGTTCATGCTCATCACAGGCAATACGCCGGGCAACGATATGCGTTTTTACTGGGAGCGCGTCGAGGCGGCGCGTAATTTTGCCAATAAGATATGGAACGCATCGCGCTACATGCTGATGAATTTCGAGGGGGCGGACACCTCCTTCGTCCCCGCGGCGGAGGACTATACGCTCGCCGACCGCTGGATTCTCTCGCGCTGTGCGGTGACGGCGCGCGACGTGACGGCGAACCTCGAGAAATACGAGCTCGGCGAGGCGGGGCGCACGATCTATGAGTTCCTCTGGAGCGAGTTCTGCGATTGGTACATCGAGCTGACGAAGGCGCGGCTCTACGATAAAGAGAATGTCCGCGCGAAGAATACGGCGCTCTATGTGCTGCGCACCGTGCTCGAGCGGACGCTGCGTCTCCTGCATCCCTTCATGCCGTTCCTCACGGAGGAGATTTGGCAAAAGCTGCCGCATGAGGGCGAGAGCATCATGACGGCACACTGGCCGGCGGGGCATGAGAGCGACCTCGATGCGGCGGCGGAGCGCGATATGACCGCCGTCATGGAGGTCATTAAGACCGTGCGCAACCTGCGCGCCGAGCTCAGCACGCCCCCGGGCAAGAAGAGCGAGCTCATCCTGCGCGTGACGGACGGGGCGCTGCGGGAGGTCTTTGCGGCGCACGAGGACTATTTCTTCGCACTTGCCTCCGCTTCGTCCGTGACGTTCCTCGCGGCGGACGCATCCGATCCGGAGAATGCGGTGACGGGGGCACTCGCGGGCGCGGCGGTCTATCTGCCGCTCGCGGGGTTGATTGACGTCCCGAAGGAGCGCGCGCGCCTTGAAAAGGAGCAGACGAATCTCGAAAAGGAGATCGCGCGCTTGTCGGGCAAGCTCGCCAACGCGGGCTTTACCTCCAAAGCGCCCGCACAGGTCGTTGCGGCGGAGCGCGAGAAACTCGCGGGCTATGAGGAGAAAATCACGCTCCTCAGAACTCGCCTTGCGGATCTCGTAAAGCTCTGAGGTACGCCGATGGACTATCAAGAGTCACTGGCATATCTGGACGAACTGAATACGTTCGGCATCCGTTTGGGGCTGTCGCGCATGGAGGAACTCTGCGCGCGGCTGGGGCATCCCGAGCGTGCGTACCGGAGCATCCACATCGCGGGAACGAATGGCAAGGGCTCCGTGACACAGATGATGGATGCCGTGTACCGCGCCGCAGGGATTCGCTGCGGACGTTATATGTCGCCGCATCTCATTTCCTATACGGAGCGCATGAGCGTCGGCGGAGAGGACATCTCCGAGGAGCGGTTTGCCGCGATCTTAACGCGCGTGCGTGCGGCGGCGGACGAGATGACCGCGGAGGGACATGAGCACCCGACGCAGTTCGAGGCGCTGACGGCGCTCGCGTTCCTCTATTTTGCCGAGGAGAAGGTGGAGATCGCCGTCATTGAGACGGGGCTCGGCGGTCTGCTCGATTCGACAAATGTCATAGAGCCGATGCTGACCATCATTACAAATGTCGCCATGGATCACGCCGACCGCTGCGGCGGTACGCTCGCGGGCATCGCCGAGCACAAAGCGGGCATTATCAAGGAGGGCGTGCCTGTGATCACGGCGGCGTCGGGCAAGCCTCTTGAGATCATCCAAGCGCGTGCGGAGGAGATGACGGCGGACGTCTTTGTCTATGGCGAGGACTTTTCTGCCGATATGATTTTCCCGGCGGGCGGAGGGCAGCGCGTTGCGTTTCATTCGCTTGTCTGCCGTGAGCCTGCGCCGTTTGAGCTCTCACTTGCAGGAACCTATCAGGCGGAGAATGCCGCCCTCGTCATCATGGCGGCAAAGCTCCTCGAGCGCGATGATGCGCGCATTACGGAAGAGGCGCTGCGGACGGCGCTGGCACATGTGCGGCATCCCGCGCGCTTTGAGATTCGATCATGGGCGGCGGGGGACGCCGTTGTGGACGGCGCGCATAATCCGGCGGGCATGGCGGCGCTGCGGGCGAGTCTTGACCGTTATTTCCCGAAGGAGCAGCGTGTCTTTGTGCTTGGCATCCTCAAGGACAAGGACATCGACACGATGCTCAGTACGCTCCTGCGTCCCGGGGATGTGGTCGTCACGGTACGGCCAAACTCCGAGCGTGCGGCGGGAGCGGATGTCGTCGCTGCCGTCGCCGCCGCGATGGGACTCGACACCGTTGCCTGCGGTGATGTGGAGACGGCGCTCGTTGAGGCGGAGCGGCGCGCACACGGCGATGCACTGCTCGTCGCTTGTGGGTCGCTCTATCTTGTCGGCGGCGTGCGCAAACTCCTGCGCGCAGCGGGGAGGTGAGCGGATGGCGGAGGATTACGTCAAGCAGCGCCGCCGCTTCCGGCGGCGTCGCCGATGGGGGGCACGCATGGGCGCCGTCATGCGTTATGCAGTGCTCGCGGAGGCTTTCCTCATCCCTCTCGTACCGCTCGCTGCGATGGCAGTCCTGCTCGTCGGATGCGGGGCACTTGCGCTTCGGCTGCGCATCGATCCGGAGTTCCGGCTGCGGCGGCTGCCGTACGATGCGCCCGCGCTTCTCTTTGTCGTCATCGCATTGGCATCCGTCGCCGCTGCACCGGATAAGGCGTTCAGTTTCTACAACTTTTATCACCTTGTCCCGGTCTATGCGCTGACCTACCTCCTCGCAGGGCAAACGCTGCGCGACACGGCGTCGCTGCGGCATACGGTACTCGTCATGGCAATTGCTGCGGGGCTTGTCATTCTTTACGGATTCTATCAGTTCATCTTCGGCATTGATATCTCCGCAATGAAATGGGTGGACGGCGAGTCCTTCCCGGAGCTGTCGAAACGGGTTTTTTCCACATGGGAAAATCCGAATATCCTTGCAGGCTATCTCGACATCGTTGCCTGTATCGCGGTTGGTCTCATGACCGGGCTTCAGCGTTGGCTGCGCATCCTTGCAATTGTCCTTCTCATCGCAGCACTCGCGTGCCTTGGCATGACCTATGCGCGCGGCGCGTGCCTTGTCATTGCCGCGGTGCTTGCAGGCTATGGCATCTTGCGTGATTTGCGCATCCTCGCGGGAATTGCGGTGATTTGCGGGCTTGTTCTTGCCTTTGACCCTGTGCTGACGGATCGGCTGCTCTCGGTATTTACGCGCATTGATACCTCTTCGGAGATGCGTCTCGCGTTCTGGGAGAGCACTGTCGCGATGATTTTAGACCATCCCTTTCTCGGCATTGGGTGGGGGATGTACTTCGTGGTCTATCCCGATTACGATTTTTACTTGCAGGGCGCGCCCGTGCAGATCGTACACGCGCACAATATGTATCTGAACTACGCCGCAGAGATCGGCATCCCCGGGGCGCTCGCGTTCCTGTGGTTCTTTTTCGGGACGCTCGTGCTTGCTCTGCGCACAAAGCGCGATACGCCGCCGTGGGAAGCGCAGCTCGCCGTGCATGAGCGGGCGTGGAAAACGCTCGCCGACGTGCGCGCGGGGCTCGAGGCGTGGCGCAGTGATAAATTTATTGACGGGCTTAGCCTCGGTCTGGGGCTTGCATTTTGCTCCGTCGCTCTGAACGGGCTCACCGATCACCTGTTGTTTAACATTCCGTCCTCCATGCTGTTGTGGATGCTTGCCGCAATGACGGCTGCCGTACATGCGATCGCGGGGGAACGGAAGGAAGGATGAGTATGCAGGAAAACAGTTCAATTTCCAAGGCAACGGTAGACAGGCTTCCACGGTACTACCGCTGTCTGCGTCTGCTCGCGGACGAGGGCGTCGAGATCACGTCCTCTGAAGAGATCGGCAGGCGTACCTCCGTCAATCCCGAACAGATTCGCAAAGACCTTGCGGTCTTTGGTCAGTTCGGAAAAAAAGGCGTTGGGTATTACGTCGCTGAACTCAAGGAAAATATCGGCGGGATTTTGGGGCTTGACCAGCGGTTTAATATTGCCATCGTCGGCATGGGACATCTCGGCGTTGCACTTGCAAACTATCAGGGGATCACGCGCCTTGGTTTTCGCATCGCCGCGCTCTTTGACGTGAATCCCGTCGTCATCGGAACGCGCCTCGGCGAGCGGCGTGTCGAGGACATTGCGTACCTCCCCGAGATCGTCGCCGAACGCGGCGTTCAGATCGGCGTCATCGCCGTGCCTGCCGCGCATGCACAGGAAGTTGCCGACAGACTGGTAGGAGCGGGGATACGGGGGATTTGGAATTTCGCTCCCGTGAAGCTCTCTGTGCCGGAAAACATTCCGCTGATCAGTGAGGATCTGTCCGTCGGACTCAGCAGTCTTTCTTATTCGCTCACACATATTGCGGTTGAAGATGAAGAATTGTCATAGAAAAATAATATAGAATAGCGCTTGCGTGCACTTTTTTTCACAAATCACAGAAAATGCCGTCAATACAATCTTGACGGTAATTTTTTTCGTGATATTCTAAGGGGCAGATATAATTGGCATATGCAGCTATGATAACTCGTAACTATTCAAAGCGTTTACATCTACTCTCCACGGAGGTTTTTACCTCATGTTTTGGATGGATTACGAGTGTTCCGGCGCGGTGCCATAGATGTATCAGAAGAGCAGCCGCCAAGAGAACTGGTCGGTGTAGCAAGAGGGAGGTTTTTCTATGATCGATATTTCCGATCGCGTACCTAAGTCCCTTGCGGACAAAATCGTGAGTGCGGAAGTAGCTGCCGAGTATTTTAAGGACGGCATGACCATCGGTGCGAGCGGCTTTACGCCGTCCGGCTATCCGAAGGCAGTGCCCCTCGCCATCGCGGAGCGGATGAAGAAGAGCCCGTTCAAGGTCAATCTTTGGACAGGCGCATCCACAGGTCCCGAGCTGGACGGCGCGCTCGCCGAGGCAAACGGCATTGAGCAGCGTCTGCCCTATCAGACGAACACGCCGCTGCGCAATCAGATCAATTCGGGAGCAGTGAACTACATCGATATGCACCTTTCGGAAGTCGCGCAGCAGAGCCGCGAGGGCTTCCTGGGCAAGATCGACGTCGCGCTCATTGAGGCGGTTGCGATCACCGAGGAGGGCATCATCCCCTCGACCTCGGTCGGCAACACCCCGTCCTATGTGCAGAGCGCGGACGTGGTCATCGTAGAGGTCAACACCAGCCAGCCCATGGAGCTGGTCGGAATGCACGACATCTATATCCCGCTCGATCCTCCGAACCGTCTGCCGATTCCCATCACGAAGGCGGGCGACCGTATCGGCACGAACTTCATTCCGTGCCCGCTCGAGAAGATCAAGTACATCGTCCCCTGCGACATCACCGACAAGACGCGTGCGCTCGCACCGCTCGACGATGCCTCGCGCAAGATGGGTGCCTTCACGGTCGAGCTTCTCAAGAAGGAGATCGCGGCGGGGCGTATGCCCAAAGGGCTTCTCCCACTCCAGTCGGGCGTCGGCAACGTGGCAAACGCCGTTATCGCAGGCTTTGTCAACTCTGACTTCACGGATCTTGAGGTTTACACCGAGGTCATTCAGGACGGCATGTTCGACCTTGCGGATGCCGGCAAGCTGAAGTTTGCATCCGGCACGGCGTTCTCTCCCTCTCCGGAAGGGCTGCAGCGCTTCTACAAGGACATCGACAAGTACAAGAAGATTATGATGCTCCGTCCGCAGGAGATCTCGAACAACCCCGAGGTTGTCCGGCGTCTCGGCGTCATCGCGATGAACACCGCGATCGAAGTCGACATCTACGGCAACGTCAACTCCACCCACGTCACGGGTACGAAGATGATGAACGGCATCGGCGGCAGCGGCGATTTCGCGCGCAACGCCTACCTCACGATCTTCTATACGACGTCCGAGGCAAAGGGCGGCAAGATCTCGTCCATCGTTCCGTTCTGCGCACACATTGACCACGGCGCACATGATGTTGACGTCGTCATCACGGAGCAGGGCGTTGCGGATCTGCGCGGCAAATCCCCGCGCCAACGCGCTCTCGAGATCATCAACAACTGTGCACATCCGGACTATCGTCCGATTCTGCTCGATTACTACAACCGTGCGCTTGCGGCAACCAAGGGCGCACAGACACCGCATCTGCTCGATGAGGCGCTTTCCTTCCATCAGCGCTTCGTAACAACGGGATCGATGCAGAAATAAAAAAGATAAAAAGTGCAAAAAGCACTTTAGCGCACAAAGCGCAAAACTGAAAAGAGCATAGGAGGAAAAAATCCAAATGAGCAATGAGAAAATCCAGGCGGGGCTTGACCAGTACAACGCCACCGTTGAAAAGGCAACCGCGAAGTTCCCGGCGCGCCCGAACATTCCGGCGCAGGGGCTTTACACCCCGCTCGACATCAAAGAGACGGAGTACGCAGAGGACATCGGATTCCCCGGCGTTTACCCCTATACCCGTGGCGTTCAGCCGACGATGTACCGCGGCCGCTTCTGGACCATGCGTATGTACGCGGGATTCTCCACAGCGGAGGAGTCCAACAAGCGCTATCGTTACCTCATCGAAAGCGGTGCGACGGGGCTTTCCTGCGCGTTTGATCTCCCGACGCAGATTGGCTACGATTCCACGGATACCATCGCTGAGGGCGAGGTCGGAAAGGTCGGCGTTGCGATCGATTCGCTTGCCGATATGGAGATTCTCTTCGATCAGATCGACCTCGGCAAAGTCTCCACGTCCATGACGATCAACGCACCGGCTTCCGTTCTGCTCGCGATGTATATCGCTGTGGCAGAGAAGCAGGGCGTCTCCGCGGACAAACTCAAAGGGACCATTCAGAACGACATTCTGAAGGAGTATGCGGCACGCGGCACCTACATTTTCCCGCCGCGTCCGTCCATGCGTCTCATCACGAACATTTTTGAATATTGCTCCAAGAACGTGCCGAACTGGAACACCATTTCCATCTCCGGCTACCACATCCGCGAGGCAGGTTCCACCGCTTCGCAGGAAATTGCATTCACCATTGCGGACGGCATCGCCTACGTTGAAGCCGCCATCAAGGCGGGGCTCAGCGTCGACGACTTCGCGGGACGTCTCTCCTTCTTCTGGAACGCACACAACAACGTGCTCGAAGAAGTTGCGAAGTTCCGTGCCTCCCGCCGCGTCTGGGCAAAGGTCATGAAAGAGCGTTTCCATGCGCAGAAACCCAAGTCCATGATGCTCCGCGTTCACACGCAGACGGCCGGCTCCATGCTGACCGCGCAGCAGCCGAACAACAACATCGTCCGCGTTGCACTCCAGACCGCAGCTGCGGTTATGGGCGGCACGCAGTCGCTGCATACGAACTCCCGCGACGAAGCGCTCGCGCTTCCGACGGAGGAATCGGTTATGGTCGCTCTCCGCACGCAGCAGATCGTTGCGTATGAAAGCGGGCTTGCCGACGTCATCGATCCGCTCGCAGGCTCCTACTATGTAGAGGCCATGACGAACCGCATCGAGGCGGAGGCATGGGAATACATCAAGAAGATTGATGATATCGGCGGCGCTGTTGCGGCGATCGAGAAGGGCTATATCCAGAAGGAAATTCAGGACAGCGCTTACAAGTGGCAGATGGATGTTGAGTCCGGCGCGCGCGTCATCGTCGGTGTCAACAAATTCCAGGTGGAAGAGGAAGCTCCGAAGAACCTGCTCAAGGTTGACGCTTCTGTCGGCGAGAAACAGAAGGCCAAGGTTGAGGCTATGAAGGAAAAGCGTGACAACGCCGCAGTTCAGGCTGCTCTGGCGGATCTGAAGAACGCCTGTGCGGACGAGGACGAGAACCTCATGCCGCATATTCTCGCAGCGGTCAAGACCTACGCAACGCTCGGCGAGATCTGCGGCGTGATGCGCGAAGTCTTCGGCGAATACGAAGCACACGTCAACCTGTAATGAATTGGTGAATGCAAGGTTCAGGAGGAATATAAAAATGGCAGAGAAAATCAGAGTACTCGTTGCGAAACCCGGTCTTGATGGGCATGACCGCGGCGCGAAGGTCGTCGCACGCGCACTGCGCGATGCCGGATTTGAGGTCGTTTACACAGGTCTTCGTCAGACGCCCGAGGAGATCGCGGAAGCGGCACTGCAGGAAGACGTCAACGTCATCGCGATGAGCATCCTCTCTGGAGCGCATCCGCATCTGTTCCCGAAGGTCGTGGATCTCGTCCGCAGCAAGGGCATGAACGACGTCCTGATCATCGGCGGCGGAGTGATTCCCGAGGGCGATATCCCCGCACTCAAACAGGCGGGCGTCGCAGAAGTCTTTACACCCGGAACGCCGACCAGCACGATTGTTGACTTCATCAAGGCACATGTAAAAGCGTAACAAACGCATTTTTAGAAAGGTGGATGGCAGCGGAATCTCTTCACTGCCATCCACCTGACATGTTTTGATGGAAGCAGCGACGCGAAGGAGGCGGGTAATATGGATATCGCCGCCGAAGTGCTGCGCGGCAATCGCCTTGCCCTCTCACGCGCCATTACGGCGATTGAGAACGAGCGCGAGAGCGCGACGGACATCATGAAGGCTCTTTATCCACACACGGGACACGCCTATGTCCTCGGCATTACGGGACCCCCCGGTGCTGGGAAAAGCACCATGACGGATAAGATTGCCAAGGAATACCGCAAACGCGGGAAAACCGTCGGCATCATCGCCGTCGACCCCACAAGCCCCTTTTCCGGCGGCGCCATCTTGGGCGACCGCATCCGTATGAACGACCTGACGCTCGACGAGGGCGTATTTATCCGCAGTATGGGAACGCGCGGCAGCCTTGGCGGGCTTTCGCACAAGACTGCTGACGCGGTAAAGGTCATGGATGCGTTCGGCAAAGATATCATCTTTGTCGAGACCGTCGGTGTCGGGCAGTCCGAGGTGGACATTGTGCGGGCGGCGGACACTACCATGGTCGTTTTGATCCCCGGTATGGGCGACGATATTCAGGCCATTAAGGCGGGCATCTTGGAGATCGGCGATGTGTTCGCCGTCAACAAGTCTGATCTTGACGGTGCGGATAAACTCGTCCGCGAAATCAATATGATGCTGGATCTTGACGATCATATGTCAGACTGGCGGCCGCCGATCCGCAAAGTCGTTGCCAACCGCAGCGAAGGAATCGAGGATCTGGTGGACACGCTCGAAGAACACCGCACCCACATCGAAGGAAACGGCGTCCTCACGGAACGGCGGACACGCCGTACACGCGACGAGATGCTCGACATCCTCCATGCGGGGGTGGGGCGCCATATCGAAAAACGAATCGTCAGTACCGGACGGCTCGACGCGTATGTGGCGCAGATCAAGGCACATGAGACAGACCCCTACACCGTAGTGGGCGAGGTCATGGCCGAAATGTTGTCATAGGGAAATACCGAGCGCCGGATCACTCTGCGCGGGCATTTCCTTGATGAGGAGGATTAACAATGTTCAAGGTTTTGGGAATCGATCACATCGGTGTCGCAGTGAAAGACCTCGAAGAGGGCAAATCGTTCTGGTCGGATGTCATCGGCATCCCCTGCACGAATCAGGAGACGGTCGCCGAGCAGAAAGTCACGACGACGTTCCATCCGACCCCGAACGGCAGCGAAATTGAGCTCCTGATCGGCACGGCGCCGGACAGCCCGATCACGAAGTACATCGAGCGCAGCGGCGAGGGCATCCAGCATGTCGCTCTGCGTGTCGACAATATCGAGAACGCAATTGCCGACCTCATGGCAAAGGGCGTCCGCATGATCGACGAGAAGCCGCGCATCGGTGCGGGCGGCGCAAAGATTGCGTTCCTTCATCCGAAAGCGACGAAGGGCGTTCTCCTTGAGATCTGCGAGCATGAGGATCGCTGAGGCGGCTCTTCTACGCATATCATTTCATTGGGTGATTCCCCGGCAGAGCGCGACTCATCCCCGCCGCACTGCCGTAGATTCCACATATAAACATCAGGAGGGATATGATGTCCACAGTCCAGGAAAAAATTGATGAGATGCTCAAGAAAAAAGAGCATGTCATGCAGGGCGGCGGCGCAAAGAGCATCGAGAAGCAGCACGCCAAAGGGAAGCTGACGGCGCGCGAGCGTCTCAACCTGCTCTTTGACGAGAGCAGCTTCGTCGAGCTCGATCTGTTCGTGAAGCATCGCTGCACGAACTTCGGGCAGGAGGAGAAGGAACTGCCCGGCGAGGGCGTCGTTACGGGCTACGGCACGGTCAACGGCCGTCTCGTCTATGCGTTCGCACAGGACTTCACCGTCGAGGGCGGCTCGCTCGGTGAGAAACACGCCCACAAGATTTGGAAGGTCATGGATCTCGCGATGAAGATGGGCGCACCGTGCGTCGGCATCAACGATTCCGGCGGCGCACGTATCCAGGAGGCAGTCGACGCGCTCTCCGGCTACGGCGGCATCTTCTACCGCAACACGAAGGCTTCGGGCGTGATCCCGCAGATCTCCGTTATCATGGGACCCTGCGCGGGCGGCGCCGTTTACAGCCCGGCACTCACGGATTTCATCTACATGGTGAAGAACACGAGCCAGATGTTCATCACGGGCCCTGCGGTTATCAAATCCGTCACAGCGGAAGAGGTTACGGCAGAGGAACTCGGCGGCGCGATGACGCACAACAGCCGCTCCGGCGTTGCGCATTTCGCAACGGAGAACGACGAGGACTGCATCGAGCAGATCCGCTATCTTCTCTCCTTCCTCCCGAGCAACAACATGGAAGAGACCCCGCGCGTTGATACGGGCGATGATCCGGATCGTCAGGACGAGTCGCTCAACTCCGTTGTGCCGGACAACCCGAATGCACCGTATGACATGAAGGACGTCATCCGCAGCATCGTCGACAACGGCGAGTTCTACGAAGTGCACGAGCACTACGCAAAGAACATCATCTGCTGCTTCGCACGCTTCGACGGCCGCGCGGTCGGCATCATCGCGAATGAGCCGAACGTCATGGCAGGCTGCCTCGACGTTGACGCATCCTGCAAGTCCTCGCGCTTCATCCGCTTCTGCGATGCGTTCAATATTCCGCTCGTCAACCTCGTCGACGTTCCGGGCTTCCTCCCGGGTGTCAACCAGGAGTACAACGGCATCATCCGTCACGGCGCAAAGATGCTCTACGCATACAGCGAAGCAACCGTGCCCAAGGTGACGGTTATCACGCGCAAGGCATACGGCGGTTCCTACATCGCAATGTGCAACCGTGAGCTCGGCGCGGATCAGGTCATGGCATGGCCGACATCTGAGATCGCCGTTATGGGACCTGCGGGCGCAGCCAACATCATCTTCCGCAAGGATCCGGATAAGGAAGCGCGCACAGCAGAGTACATCAAGGAATTTGCGACGCCGTACAAAGCGGCAGAGCGCGGCTACGTCGATATGGTCATCACGCCGAGCGAGACGCGTCCGTACATCATCACGGCGCTCAACGCACTCTCGAGCAAGCGTGAGGCGAACCCGGCGAAGAAGCACGGGAACATTCCGCTCTAATCCTTAGGAGGGATAGCATGGCTACGAGCAGCGTTGCACCGGAAATTGTCGCCGCTATTACCGCCGCCGTTCAAACGGTGACGGGGAGCAAGGTCGTTGCTGTCAGCATTAAGCCGGCAGAGATCTGGACGATTGCAAATCGCAGCAGTATCTGAGGAATCCCATCATACCGGAGACTTTGGAATAAACACGTTGGAGGAATCACACATGAAAAAGTTCAACATCACTGTCAACGGCACCGCCTATGACGTAGAAGTCGAAGAAGTACGCGGCGGCGCATCGGCAGCTCCGCGCGCAGCGGCTCCCGCACCGCGTGCGGCGGCTCCCGCTCCCGCGGCAGCGCC
>NZ_AENV01000004.1:0-2767 GCF_000183625.1 Selenomonas sp. oral taxon 137 str. F0430 | reverse complement strand
TGAGGTTTTGAGGACTTTGGGGGTATATCCGTTGCGGCGATTTGCTGTATCCTTTTCGCTGCGCTCGTTGCTCATGTAACCGAGATGGTTTTCCATCTCGCCGTTGAGCATGGCTTCAAACATGGGACCGAAGATTTCTTTGAGGGCGTTTTGCATGTCTTCTACACTCTTGGGCTGATACTCTTCGATAATTGCCTTAGCGAGCGTTGCACCGCGCCGTGGGAGCCTCTTTGACATAAGGGTTCCTCCTTAGTTTTTGACTTCCCCTCACCGGGAGTGTTCCTAAGCTGTCTTCCTACTTACACAGTTTATTATACACTCCCGAAACGTCGGTCAATTTTACATACCATCATTTGGAGGCACCGCATGTTCATATGCAAATCATTCTTATTGGATCTTCGTTGTACGATATTAGATCTAGACAATATAGACCCTACAATCTTCACAGAAGTAACGGATATCGAAGGGATTAGAAAAATTGCTCAGTATGTTGACAAAGAATACTTAGAAGGTGCGATTTTACTAAGATACTATGATGATCCAATATTGTCGTTTAGTGATTGGGATCCTATGGTATCTCTTTGGATATATTTTGCTATGGCCGTAGAAGAAATTTTAAATACCGGAGAAGCTCACTTCTGTATGCCGGACCACCCGGGGGATCTATCTTTCAAAGAACACCCGCGCGGCTTCATAAAGCTTCATACCGATTGGAACGATAAACGATATTGGCTGCCGGAAAAAGAGTTTCTGACCACACTGCTGCAAGGTGCAGTTGAATTTTATGAAGCGACGGATATAGCTTTGCGGCTGCAAGGAAAGTATCTTCCTGAACTAAACTACTGCAAAAAAATACTTGAAAAGGTGCAAGAACGATTTAAGTGGGGCTATCATAGCTATCTTAGTCTCCCTAACGAATAAAATTCAAGAATGAGATTTCGGGAGGAATAGATCATGGAACGTTTTCCGGATAATGAAAGGGTGAAGCAAGACTGGGCTCTTTCCTTAGAGATGCATATATCGTCCAGCAATCCGGTCTGCGACGTACATTTGCTTATAAGACGACATACGACCTTAGTTATCCTATAACGGATCTGGTTCATGAATAAGAGGAGCTGGCCAAATGAAATCCTACTTCGTCATAAAGGTGCTTGCTGTCATCATGGGGATCGGTCTTACCCTTTATGCATGGCTTCTTGCATACTCCTATTATACGCCCGTCTGCTTGCCGGAGACCACAAATATAGCCGGGTTTCGCTACCAGATGTATTTTGATGATCAGGTTTTAAGTGACGTCTATGAAGATGTTGCATTAGAGATGAATTGCTACGCCCATGAATATAAATTTCCATACCTGTATGCTTACGGAGAGTCGGGATATACGAAAATATGCGTGATCCCGCTCTTTACAAAGATCATCAAAATCGAAAACTATGCGAGCGATGCTCGTATGTCATGGGATGGGCCTAGCAATTTGGTAAGTAATTTAAAGGATTTACAGGAGGCATATGGATCGAGCTTGATTTTGATAGAAGATTTGGATGATATTTCCATAGAAGATAAAAAAATCTTTTTAGAGCTGAGGAGACAAGGAGAAGCTAGAAAACAACGAAGTCTCAAAAGAGCAAAAACCAGCCAGGAAAAGGATATCATCAAAGATCTGGATGAAATATCGGAGGCGTTGGAAGAAAGCCTCCGAAAGCAAGAACTAGCACAGGAGCAAGAATAAAATACAAAGTGCGATGCACTTCTCACAACAGAAGTTGTCATTGCAGAGGGAACCATTGACATCAGGGAGAATCCGACGCAGGACATCTCGGCACTGAGCCGTGACACAGAGAACGCGCTCAATGAGCTCGGCAGAATCTTTAACAAAGATGATGTGAAAGAGAAACAGGAGCTGATGGATGTCCTTTCCAGTGAGGGTTACCGATTCATTGGCGACTACAGTCTCCGACGTTATAAAGATGCCATCAAGGAAGCAGCAAAACACAAAAAAGATTCCGAAGGGTTCGTTGTAAAATGAAGTTGAACAGATAAACAAAAACAAAATCCATAGTGACATCTCGTGCTATAATGGTTCCGCTACAAAACATCAGCAAAGGAGCAATCACTATGGATTACGCCTATTCTACCACAATGGAAGCTGTTCGTAAATCGGGAAAGCACTTTACCCTTGACGAAAGGGGGCAAATACAGGCGCTTCACGGGTTTGTCAAGTAAAGTGTGTAAGTTTCTTATAGAGCGGAATATTTTCGGATCATCTGTCCGACCCGCTCATCAATACAGAGTTGATTCATCACAATCGCCCAGTTCTGAATGGAGTGTCCCTTCCATTTCTTGTACAGCTCCTTGATCCGTAAGTAAAGCACCTTGAACACAGCCGTCTCGCTTTGAAATGCCCCCTGCTTCGTTACTTTGCGAAAACTTGCATTGACGCTCTCTATCGCATTTGTTGTGTACATGACACGACGGACATCACTGCCATATTGGTAAAGTTGTTCAACATGCCGGAAGTTGTCCTTCCATACGCGAATTGCGCCCGGATACTTGCTCCAAGTCTCACAGAATTTCTCAAATTCGCTCTGTGCAGCCCGAAGGCTAACTGCCCCATAGATCTTTTTAAGTTGTGCCGTAAATGCCTTGTAATCCTTGCTCGGAACGTATTTAAGAGAATTGCGTATCAGGTGAACAATGCACCGCTGTACCACCACGTTCTTAAAGATCGACTTTGCGCCGTCTTCCAGGCCGCTCACTCCGTCCATTG